>NZ_OZ060394.1:328340-462000 GCF_964059095.1 Buchnera aphidicola (Chaetosiphella stipae setosa) | reverse complement strand
AAAAAAATAATATTTTTTTCTTGATTTTTTTAAAAAAAATATATAATATTTAATTCAAATAGAAATTTAGAGGATTCAGAGATAAAAAATGTTAAACTTCAAAAAAATTCAGAATCGATTTTTTTCTTTTTCATTAATTTTTTCATTATTTTTAATAAATTCACTTTTTTTAACAAACTTATGTTTTTCTAAAAATAATCAAGGAAATTTTTCAAGTTTTAAAAATTTTTCTCTAACTTCTCATAACAAAAATTTTTGTAAAGATTTTTCTCCTTTTTTAAAAAATTCAAATAGTGTTGCCAAAATAGAAACTATTGATCCTTCGATATTTCAAATAAAATCTATTCATTCTTTTATTTTAAGTAAAAAATTAGATGGTTTTTTAAAAGTTCCTACTCAAGAGAAGAAAAAAATGAGTAAGAAAAAGATAAAAGAAATGATAAGAACTTGTCAAAATGCTTCATGCATTTCTTTATTCCTACGTTTTTTAAATTTCCATTTGAATGCTGATGATATTAAATATGCATTAGAAATGTGTCCAAAAATTTTTTCTTTCGCACCTCATAATAAAAATTTAAAATGTATAATATATTTAAAAATTTCTCTTGCACAGTTCAAAATTGGTGATTTTAAAGGCGCTTTTCTTAGTTTACAACATATGAGTGATATATATCCTTGGAATTCTTTTTTATCATGTTTAGATTTCAAAAGATTTTAATTTATATTAAATAATTTTATTTTTAAATTTTTTAATTTTCAGTAAAAATAAAAGTTTCTAAAAAAAATAGGTTTGTCAAATGAATTTTACTGTTTCTCTTGTTGGTTGTGAAAATGTAGGAAAATCTACAATCTTTAATAATTTAACTAAAAGAAAATCTTTAGTTGTCAAAAATATTAAAGGAATAACAAGAGATCGTATGATTGGTTCAGTAAAATTCAATAATTTTTTTTTCAGATTAGTTGACACTCCTAGTTTTTATTCTTCTAATGAAACTTTAAAAAAAAAAATTTTATTTCAAATTGATTTGGCAATTAAAGAATCAAATTTTATTTTTTTCGTAGTTAGTGCAAAAAATGGAATAACTAATAGGGATAAAGATATTTTACAGAAATTAAGAAAAAAAAAAAAAAAAATTGCATTAATAATTAATAAAATTGATCAAGTAAAAGATTTAGATTTAATTTATGATTTTTATTCTTTAGGTTTGAAAAAAATTTATAAAATTTCAGCTTTAAATTTAAAGGATATATTATCCTTTAAAAGGAAAATAATATCTTTTTTTAAAAAAAAAAAGTTTATCAAGCAAGAAAAGAATTTGCGTGAAATATCTTTAGAGAAAAAATCTCAAGAAAAAATTAAAGTTATTATAGTTGGTAAACCGAATGTAGGAAAATCGACGTTAATAAATAAATTGATTCAAGATGATAATAGAATAATTACTTCTGATATTCCTGGAACAACAGGAGATGTAATTTATACTTCGACTTATTATCGTAATAAAAAATATATTTTTTTTGACACTGCAGGAATAAGAAGACGAGCTAAGATCAATTCTTTTTTAGAAAAAAAATTTGTTAAAAAAGCAATTGATCAATGTAAAAAAATTGATGTATTAATATTTGTTATAGATTCTACAGAGAATCATCTGTCTAATCAAAATCTAAATTTATGGAATTTAATTTTAAAATTTGGATTTCCTATTATTATTTTAGTGAATAAATGGGATCTTTTAACTAAAAAAGAAAAATTTTTTTTCAAAGAAAATATTTTTTTTCGTTTTCGTTTTGTAAGAAATATTAAATTTTATTTTGTATCATTTTTATTTAAGAAAAATATTAGAATTTTTTTATTAAATTTAATTAAAAAAATTTATTTTTTTTCAAAAAAAAAAATTAGTAGTTCTTTTTTAACAAAAATTTTATATAGTGCTTTAGAGGAAAAAAAACCACAATTACTAAATTGTAAAAATAAATCTAAGTTAAAATATGCTAATTTTGGTGGAAATAATCCACCAATAATTTTTATACATGGAAATAATTTAAATAATTTATCTAATTCATATAAAAAATATTTAATTAATTATTTTTCTTTGAAGTTAAATCTCTTTGGATCTTTTTTAAGATTAGAATTTAAAAACAGTCAAAACCCTTTTATTAAAAATAAAAAAAAATAATTTTTTTTATAAATTGATTAATTATGATTTGCTGTGTATAAAGGTATTTTTACTGTAATATTACACTTTCCTAATTTTGCTTGACAAGATAATCTGCTTTTTTCTGTTAAACCCCATGCTTTATCTAATATATCTTCTTCTTTTTCTTCCATTATAGATAATGATGAAAATCCTTTTTTAATAATACAATGACACGTACTACAAGAACAAGATTTTTCACATGCATGTTCTATATTAATATTATTTCTTAACGCTACGTCTAAAATAGATTCTCCTTTTTCTCCGAAAAATGAACCTCCTTTAGGTAATAATTTTTTATGAGGTAAAAATTTTATTTTAGGCATGTAATTACTCTTATTTAAATAAATTTAAATTTTATTATAAAAGCTATTTTTTTGATTTTTAATATACTGCGAACTTTCATTTTTTCATTATTTCATTTTTTTTGTAAAATTTTTTAAAAAAATAATTTTTTGTAAAATAATAAAAGCGTTTTTCCAAGATTTCTTTTTTAATTGAATAATAATTTTTTTTTTATATTCATTTAGTAATAATTGTATTTTTTTTGTAAAATTTAATATTTTTTTTTGATTTTTTTTTTTTTTTAATTGATCTAATTTTTCGTAATATTTATATTGTTTATATAGAAATTTTTTATCTAAAATATTATTGTTTTCTTTTGATTTAATATCAAAACCATTTATTTTTAAAAGATATTGAATTCTTGTAAAATTTTTTTTTAATATTTGATATCCTTGATTAATATAAATCGATTTTTTTAGATTTTCTTTTTTTTTTTTTTTTGAACATTGAATATTCATATCAGGGTGATATTTCTTTTGTAAAGAATAGTATTTTTTTAGCAATTTTTTTTTATCGATTTCAAAATTTTTAGGTAAATTAAAACAGTTAAAATAATCCATAAGCACTTTTTATAAATAATGTTTTTTCGAAAGTAGTTTTAAAAGGTAATATTTTTAAAGAAGATTATAAAATTTAATTAATAAAATTATTTTATTTTATTTTTATTTTTATAGTCTTTAATAGCTGCTTGTATAGCGCTTTCGGCTAATACAGAACAATGTATTTTTACAGGAGGTAAATTTAATTTTTGAGCAATTTTTTTATTTTTAATTTTACCTGCTGAAGCAATAGACTTTCCTTTAATCCATTCTGTAATTAATGAACTTGATGCAATAGCTGAACCACATCCATAAGTTTTAAATCGTACATCTTTAATTATTCCTTTTTTATTTACTTTAATTTGCAGTTTCATTACGTCTCCACATGCTGGTGCTCCTACTAATCCATTACCAATTTTTTTGCTTTTTTTATTAGAAAAAGATCCTACATTTCTAGGATTTTCATAATGATCAATGACTTCTTTACTATATGCCATAATATTTTTTCCTTATATAAAAAATTTTTGATAATATTTTTAAGAATTTTTTTATGTGTTCCAAGTAACTTGATTTAAATCAATTCCTTCTTTAAACATTTCCCATAAAGGGGAAAGATTGCGTAACTTTTTGACAGATTTTTTTATTAATCTTATAGTAAATTTAATTTCTTTTTTTGTTGTAAATCTTCCTATAGAAAATCTTATAGAACTATGAGCTAATTCATCTTGTAGTCCAAGTGCCTTTAACACATAAGATGGTTCTAAACTTTCTGATGTACATGCTGAACCAGATGAAATTCCTATTTCTTTCAAAGACATAATTAATGATTCTCCTTCAATATAATTAAAACTTACATTTAAAATATGTGGAACACCAAGATTAATATTTAAATTGCTATTTAAATGAATTTCTTCAATTTGAGATATTCCATGCCATAAAAAATCTCTTAATTTTTGAATTTTTATAAAATCTTTTTTTTGTCTTTTTCGCGCAATTTGACAAGCTTTGCTCATTCCTATAATTTGATGTACAGGTAAAGTTCCAGATCTCATTCCTCTTTCATGACCCCCCCCATGTATTTGAGGTTGTAATCGTACTCTAGGTTTTTTCCGGACATATAAAACACCGATTCCTTTTGGTCCGTAAATTTTATGTGCTGAGAAAGAAATTAAATCTATTTTTGTTTTATTCACATCAATGGAAATTTTTCCGATGCTTTGAGTAGCATCTACATGAAAAAATATTTTTTTTAATAAACAAATTTTAGCAATTTTTTTAATATCTTGTATGACGCCAATTTCATTATTCACATGCATAATAGAAATTAAAATTGTTTTTTTTGTAATTTTTGACTTTAGTTTTTGAAGATCAATTAATCCATTTTTATTGGGTGTTATATAGGTAATTTTAAAATTTTTTTGTTCTAAACTACGACATGTATCTAAAACAGATTTATGTTCTGTTTTACTTGTGATTATATGATTCCCTTTTTTTTTATAAAAAGATGCAATTCCTTTAATTGCTAAATTATTAGATTCAGTTGCTCCAGATGTAAAAATAATTTCTCTAGGATCAGCATTAATTATTTTAGCAATTTCAAATCGAGAAAGATTTATTGCTTCTTCTGATAGCCAACCAAATTTATGTGAGCGAGATGCGGGATTACCGAATATTCCATCCATAGTTAAATATTTTTTCATTTTTTTTACTACATCAGGATCTACTGGAGTCGTTGATGCATAATCTAAATAAATTGGAAGTTTCATTTTTTTTTCTTTATAAAAATTTAGTATAATTTATAAAAGTATTTTTTAATCAAAATTATGAAAAAATAATATATTTTTAAAAAAAATTTTTCGATATTTATTTCATATATTTATATTATACATTATAATATATTAAAAATTGAATTTTTATAGAATTTAATTTTTAGTTGTAAAAATTTTGATTTTTTTTTAAATTGAAATTAATTTAATATATTTTAAATAAGATATTTATAGAAGAAAATAAGGGCGTAGTTCAATAGGTAGAGCATCGGTCTCCAAAACCGACTGTTGGGGGTTCAATTCCCTCCGCCCTTGTATATATTTTAATAAAATTCTATAATACTATTTTAAGTAGTAAGAGTATTTTTTTCTTTTTTATTCTGAAAAATTTTTTTTAAAATTTCTTAAATTTTTTAGGGAATTAAAATTATGCCTGAATATCGTTCTAGAATTACAACACATGGAAGGAATATGGCTGGAGCAAGATCTTTATGGAGGGCTACTGGAATGATAGATGAAGATTTTAAGAAGCCTATTATTGCAGTTGTAAATTCATTTACAGAGTTTGTACCAGGGCATATTCATTTACGAGAAGTTTCGAAAATAATATCTCATGAAATATATAAATCTGGAGGAGTTCCAAAAGAATTCAATACTATAGCAATAGATGATGGAATTGCTATGGGTCATTCAGGAATGCTATATTCTTTACCATCGCGAGAATTAATTGCAGATTCTGTTGAGTATATGGTAAATGCACATTGTGCAGATGCTATGATATGTATTTCCAATTGCGACAAAATTACTCCTGGTATGTTGATGAGTTGTTTACGATTGAATATTCCTACTGTTTTTGTTTCTGGCGGTCCAATGGAAGCAGGTAAAAATGTTAACTCAAAAAATTCTGTTTTGAGAAATGTAAAATTAGATTTAGTAGATGCTATTGCAAGTAGCGCTAATTCTAATTTTTCTGATTTAGAAGTTGATGAAATTGAAAAATCTGCTTGTCCAACATGTGGTTCTTGTTCAGGTATGTTTACTGCAAATTCGATGAATTGTTTAATAGAAGTTTTAGGATTAGCAATTCCAGGAAATGGAACTTTATTAGCTACTCATACAGAAAGAAAAAAATTATTTGTTCAATCTGCGAAATTAATTTTAAAAATTTCAAAAGAGTTTTATGAAAATAATAATCAAGAATTTTTACCAAGAAATATAGCTAATAAAATTTCATTTAATAATGCAATGGCATTAGATATTGCAATGGGTGGTTCAACAAATACTGTTTTACATTTATTAGCTTCTGCTAGAGAAGGAAAAGTTGATTTTAATATTAAAGATATAGATGCATTATCGAAGAAAGTTCCTCATTTATGTAAGGTTTCTCCTAGTACTTCAAAATATCATATAGAAGATGTACATAGAGCTGGTGGTATAATATCTATTTTATCTGAATTAAATAAAAAAAAATTAATTAATTCTAAAACAAAGAATATACTTGGTTTAACTCTAGATAAAACATTAATGGAATATAATATTTTATCAACAAATAATAAAAAAATAAAAAAAATGTATTTAGCAGGACCTTTGGGTTTGCGAACTAAAAAAGCTTGTTCACAGTCTTTTTATTGGAAAAAAGCAGATATAGATAGAAAAAAAGGATGTATACGATCAGTAAAGTATGCTTATAATAAAGATGGAGGACTAGCTATTTTATACGGAAATTTAGCTATTGATGGTTGTGTTGTAAAAACTGCTGGAGTTCCTGAAAATCTTAAAAAATTTAAAGGAAAAGCTAAAGTTTATGAATCACAAGAAGAAGCATCATTTGCAATATTAAATAATAAAATTAAAAAAGGTGATGTCATAGTTATTCGTTATGAAGGTCCAAAAGGTGGTCCAGGAATGCAAGAAATGTTATATCCAACTACATATTTAAAATCAGTTGGTTTAGATAAGCATTGCGCTCTTATTACAGATGGAAGATTTTCTGGAGGAACTTCTGGTTTGTCTATTGGTCATATTTCTCCTGAAGCTGCAAATCAAGGATTAATTTCAATTGTTCAAAATGAAGATATTATAAATATTGATATTTTTCAAAGGAAAATTAATTTAATGATTTCTCAAAAGGAAATTAATTATCGTCTAAGCTTAGAGAGAAAGAAGAAGGTTCCTTTTTCACCTATTTATCGTAAACGTAAGGTTCCTAATTCTTTAAAATTTTATTCTTTTTTTGCAACTAGTGCAGATAAAGGTGCTGTGAGAGATCGAAAGAAGTTAAATAAATTTTTAATTTAAAATTTTTTTTATTAAAAATGAAATATTTTTAAAGTATTTTGATCCATTTTATTTAGAGGTTATTTAAATATGTTAAATTATTTTAATCAATTAAATTTTCGTCAAAAAATTAAAGAATTGAGACAATGTTTTATTGTTAATAAAGACGATTTTAGAAATGGATTAACGATATTAAAAAATAAAAATATTGTTATTATTGGATGTGGTGCTCAAGGTTTAAATCAAGGATTGAATATGAGAGATTCTGGATTAAATATTTCTTATGCTTTGAGAGAAGAAAGTATACGTAATAAAAATTCATCTTGGTTAAGAGCTATTAATAATGAATTTTCCGTCAATACTTACGAAGAACTTATTCCTACAGCTGATCTTGTGATTAATTTAACTCCAGATAAACAACATCAATTTGTTGTGCATAAATTACAATCTTTAATGAAAAAGAATGCTGTATTAGGGTATTCACATGGTTTTAATATTGTAGAAATGGGTGCAGTGATTAGAGATGATATTACTGTCATTATGGTTGCTCCAAAATGTCCTGGAACTGAAGTTCGTGAAGAATATAAAAGAGGTTTTGGAGTTCCTACTTTAATAGCTGTACATAAAAAAAATGATCCTTTAAAAAAAGGTTTAGAATATTCTAAAGCTTGGGCTTTTGCAATTGGATCGCATAAAGCAGGTGTTTTAAAATCTTCTTTTTCAGCTGAAGTAAAATCTGATTTAATGGGAGAACAAACGATATTATGTGGTTTATTACAATCCGGATCTATTGTTTGTTATGAATATCTTGTGAAAGAAGGACATAATCCAGGATATGCAGGAAAATTAATTCAAAATGGATGGGAAGTAATGACAGAATCTTTAAAACACGGTGGAATTAATTTAATGATGAGTAGATTATCTAATCCGTCTAAGATTCGAGCATATAAATTATCAGAGAATTTAAAAAATATTTTAAAACCATTATTTCGTAAGCATATGGATAATATTATTTCAGGAAAGTTTTCTAAAAATATGATACAAGATTGGAATAATGAAGATAAAAATTTACTTTCTTGGAGAAGAGAAACTAAATCTTCTATGTTTGAAAATGCACCTAATTATTTAGAAAAAATTTCTGAAGAAGAGTATTTTCAACACGGAGTTTTCATGGTTGCTTTATTAAAATCAGGAATTGAATTAGCTTTTGAGGTGATGTTAGAATCTGGAATTTTAAAGGAATCAGCGTATTATGAATCTTTGCATGAATTACCATTGATTGCGAATACAATTTCTAGAAAAAGATTATTTGAAATGAATTTAGTTATATCAGATACAGCAGAGTATGGAAATTATTTATTTTCAAAAAATGCAATTCCTTTATTAAAAAATTTTGTTTTAAATTTAAAGTATGGAGATTTAGGTAATTTATTAGTTTCTAATGATGTAGATAATATTGAGTTAAAAAATATAAATGAAAAAATTTATAATCATCCAATTGAAAAAGTAGGTAGAAAATTAAGAAAATATATGGTAGATATGAAGAGAATTTCATTAAATACTTAAATTTTATTTAATTATTTGAAAAATTTTTATAATATAAGTTAATTATAAAAAATAAAAATTAATTTTATTTTGTGATTTTTATTTTTAACATTTTTTGTAAATATAAATTTTCAAAAAATTTTTTATTTTTTAGATTTTTTTTAAAAAAAAATAAAAATTAAAAAATTTCACATATAAAGTTTTATAAATATTTTTTAAAAAATATTTTAATTCAGTTGCACTCAGATAATAAAATTTAGATATATTAAGATTTTCGGTGATAAAAAATGAAAAATTTAATTAAAAATGTAACAGATAAGTCTTTAGAAGATTATTTATTAAATTGTGAAAATTATGTTTTAGTAGATTTTTGGGCTTCTTGGTGTTCACCATGTAAAGCATTATCTTATGTTTTAAAAGAAATTGTAGATGAATATGATAAAAAATTAGATATTTTAAAATTAGATATTGAAAAAAATTCAGATTCTGCGTTAAAGTATTCTATTCAAAGTATACCAACTTTAATATTATTTAAAAAAAATAAAATTATTGATAAAAATATTGGCTCTCTTTCGAAAGAAGAATTAAAAATATTTTTAAATAAATATATTAAATAATATTTTTTATATAATTTTTTTTAAAACTTCTATATTTTTTTATTTTAATTATAGAAAATATAGAGTTTTGAAAATTTAATAAATATTATTATATTTTATAAATATGACCTCGATTTTTATTAAGAAACCCACCATTATGAATCTTACTGCTCTTAAAAACACATCAGTGTCTAAATTAATTATACTTGGCGAAAATATGGGGTTAGAAAATCTCGCTCGTATGAGAAAACAAGATATTATTTTTTCTATTTTAAAACAACACGCAAAAAGTGGAGAAGATATTTTTGGAGACGGAGTTTTAGAAATATTACAAGATGGATTTGGATTTTTAAGATCTTCAGATAGTTCTTATTTAGCAGGACCGGATGATATATATGTTTCTCCTAGCCAAATTAGAAGATTTAATTTGCGTACTGGAGATACAATTTCTGGAAAAATAAGACCTCCCAAAGAAGGAGAGAGATATTTTGCATTGTTGAAAGTGAATAAAGTAAATTATGATCAACCGGAAAATTCTCGTGGAAAAATTTTGTTTGAAAATCTTACTCCTTCACATGCAGATTCTCGTTTGCGCATGGAACGAGGAAATGGATCAACAGAAGATTTAACAGCGCGTGTTTTAGATTTAGCTTCTCCAATTGGTAGAGGACAAAGAGGTTTAATTGTAGCTCCTCCTAAAGCAGGAAAAACAATGCTTTTACAAAACATTGCACAAAGCATTGCATATAATCATCCGGATTGTGTTCTTATGGTTTTATTGATTGATGAACGACCAGAAGAAGTTACTGAGATGCAAAAATTGGTTAAAGGAGAAGTTATTGCATCTACTTTTGATGAACCAGCTTCTCGGCATGTTCAGGTTGCTGAAATGGTTATTGAGAAAGCAAAAAGATTAGTTGAACATAAAAAAGATGTAATAGTCTTATTAGACTCTATAACACGATTAGCTCGCGCATATAATACTGTTGTGCCATCTTCTGGAAAAGTTTTAACCGGAGGTGTAGACGCGAATGCGTTACATAGACCTAAAAGATTTTTTGGGGCCGCAAGGAATGTTCAAGAAGGCGGAAGTTTAACTATTATTGCAACTGCGTTAATTGATACTGGATCAAAAATGGATGAAGTAATTTATGAAGAGTTTAAAGGAACTGGAAATATGGAACTTCCATTGTCAAGAAAAATTGCAGAAAAAAGAGTATTTCCAGCTATTGATTATAACCGTTCAGGAACAAGAAAAGAAGAGTTATTAACCTCTGTTGACGAATTGAAAAAAATGTGGATTTTAAGAAAAATTATTCATCCGATGTCTGAAATTGATGCTATGGAGTTTTTAATAAATAAGTTATCTATGACAAAGACAAATCATGAGTTTTTTGATATGATGAAGCGTTCTTAATTTTTTTTAAAAAATTTTTTATCAAATACAGTTCTTTATGAAAATTTTTTTTTCTTTTTTTTTTTTTNNNTTTTTTTTTTTTTGCATTTTCGAATAAAGATTATTTAAATTTTTTTATTAAAATTATTTTTTTATTATTTTATTTAATAAAAAATTTTTTATAAATTTTGATTTTTTAAAAAGAAAATTTAATTTTTTTATCTTTGTATAAAAAATTATAAGATTTATAGAAAGACATAGTATACGTCTGTAGCTCAGTTGGATAGAGCACTATTTTCCGAAAATAGAGGGCTCAGGTTCAATTCCTGACAGACGTACAATATATTTTTTGAATTTTTTATTGATATATTTGAAAATATATAATATATTAAATAATAAAAAATACATGGTGGCTATAGCTCAGTTGGTAGAGTTCTGGATTGTGATTCCAGTTGTCATGGGTTCGAACCCCATTAGTCACCCCAAAATTTATTTTTTTTAAAGTTATAAGTATTTTAAAAAAAAATAATTTTTTAAAATTTTAAAAAAAAGAACCATTAATTATAATTTTATCGGCGAATAGCGCAGTTTGGTAGCGCAACTGGTTTGGGACCAGTAGGTCAGAGGTTCAAATCCTCTTTCGCCGAAAAAATATTATAATTTGTTTATTTAAAATATTTTTCTTGAGTTTTTTTAAAAAGATATTTTTTTATAAATTCAAATAGTTCATGTTTTTTTTTACGGCATATCCATTTATTATTTTTGTATTTAAAATAATATCCCTGAGATTTAGTAGCAACCCAAATTTGTTTTAAGAATTCCTGTCTAGTGATTATTATTTCATTTTTTGATTCAAAATTAATTTTTGTGATTTTTCCGTTATTCTCATAATCTAGATCTAATTTTCCGTTATATTCGTCTAAATATTTCTCAATTTTAGAAATAGTTTTATCAACTAACATATGAAATGTTTTTTTTTTAATAAACATTAAAGTAGACACCTTTTAAATAAAGTAATAAATTTTTCATAATTTATTGTAAGTATTTTGATTATATTCAAAGCATAAATTTTAATTAAAAATATTTATATTTTTTTTTTATTTTTAAAATTAGTATAAATATTTTATATTTTATCGGTATTTCTAAAAAAATAATATGAAAAAAGATAAGAGAAAACTATTTTTTTCTAAGATGCATGGTTTAGAAAACGATTTTATGATAGTTAGTGCTTTAACACAAAAATTTTTTTTTAAAAAAGAAATAATTCAATCTTTTTCTAACAGATATACTGGAATTGGTTTTGATCAGTTATTATTAATAGAATCTCCTAAAATTAAAAATACAGATTTTCATTATCGTATTTTTAATGCAGATGGATTTGAAGTAGAACAATGTGGAAATGGAGCACGATGTTTTGCAAAATTTATTTTTGATAATAAATTGATTGATTCCAAAATGATTAAAGTAGGTACAAAAAATAGAATTCTTAAAATATATATGCAAGATAAAAACAATTTTTTAGTTAATATGGGATCTCCAGAATTTAATCCAAAAAAAATTCCTTGTTTATCATTGTTTGAAAAAGATATATATGCGTTAGAATTTGAAAAAAAAAAAATTTTTTTTGGCGCAGTTTCTTTAGGAAATCCTCATTGCACGATTATTGTAAATGATATTAAAAAAGTGAATGTAAATAAAATTGGTTCCTATTTAGAACATCATAAATTTTTTCCAAATCAAGTTAATGTTGGTTTTATGCAAATAATAAATAAAAATCATATTTTATTAAGAGTTTTTGAAAGAGGTGTTGGAGAAACAAGATCTTGCGGAAGTGGTGCATGTGCTGCTGTTGCAATTGGAATTAAGCAAAAAAAATTATCATATCAGGTTACAGTGGAACTTTTAGGAGGAAATATGATAATAAAATATAATAAAAGAAAAAATGTTTTATATATGATTGGTCCAGCAAAAAAAATATATGATGGAATTATATATTATTAAAATTTTTATAAGAAATATGTATTTTTTTTTCTATTTTTTTTATACTTATAAAAAATAATTATAGAAAAAAATAATATAAAGATTATTTTTTTGTATTAAATTGGGAGAATTGTTTTGAGATATGTGTGTAAAAAAAAAAAATATCAAAAAATATATCCAAAAAAATACAAAAAATTTTTATAAAGCAGTAATTTCTTTATTTTTAGCTGGATTTTCTACTTTTTCAATTTTATATTCTATACAACCAATTTTACCAATTTTTTCTAGAATTTTTTTTTTAACTCCTTTACAAAGTAGTTTTTCTTTATCAATATCAACATTTTTTATGGCTATTGGAACGTTAATGATAGGGCCAATTTCAAATTATTTTGGAAGAAAAAATGTTATTTCTATATCTTTATTTTTTGCATCTTTATTTACAATTTTATGCGCATTTTCTAGAACTTGGTTAGAAATTATTGTTATTCGAGGTTTGATTGGGTTTTCTTTAAGTGGAGTAACTTCGATAGCAATTGTATATTTAAGTGAAGAAGTTGATCCTGAAATTTTACCTTTATGTATTGGATTATATATTAGTGGAAACACTATTGGAGGATTAATAGGAAGATTAATGAGTAATATCATAGTTAAACTTTTTTCTTGGAATTATGTTTTTATTATTACAGGTTTATATTCTTTCTTTTTTACTATGTTATTTATTTCGTATCTTCCGCAATCAAAAAATTTTCAAACTGTTAATGTTAGTTATAGAATTTTAATAAAAAATTTTTATAAACCATTTCAAATTAAATCTTGTTTAATTTTATTTTTAATAGGTTTTCTTTTTATGGGTAGTTTTGTAGCGTTATTCAATTATATTGGATATAGATTAATTATGAAGCCTTTTTTATTGAATCCAGTTTTTGTATCTTTATTATCAATAATATATTTAATAGGAGTATATAGCGCTCCACAAGCGAGTTTTTTATCTAATTTTTATGGCAGATTGAATATTTTAAAATTTTCATTGTTTATAATGATATTTGGAGTGTTATTAACATATAATAATTTTTTATTTTTGATTCTTATAGGATTAATATTTTTTACAATAGGTTTTTTTATTGCACATTCTACAGCAAGCAGTTGGGTTAGTGATATGACAAAAAAATATAAACTAGAAATTTCTTCTTTATATTTTTTTTTTTATTATTTAGGATCGAGTATTTTTGGAAGTTTTAGTGGTTTTTTTTGGTTTCATTGGGGATGGAAAGGAGTTTTTTATATATTAAATTTTATATTAATTATTTGTTTAATTATTATTAGAAAATTAAAAGAATGTTAAAAAATATTACAAAAAAAAATTTTTATATAATTTTTTATTCTATTTTATTAGAATTTTTGATATATATCAAATCTATATTTTTTTCCATAAATTATATTTGTAGGTTTTATTTTTTCTAAGTGAGGAGCTTTTAAAAATCTTTTTACAACGACTTTTTTTTTAGCAAATAAAATTGATTTTTTGAGTAAATTTTTTGTATTTTTTTTACCGTGAAGGATGATTTTTAATATAGAAATATCTTTTTTCGTAGAAGATCTTCTATTTTTTAAAAACATAGGATCTAAATATATTACATCTGGAATAATTTTTTTTGATTTTAAAAAATTTAAACTATTTTTGTGAAATAAAATCATATTTTTTTTAACCCATGAACCAATTTTCGAATCTTCAAATGTTCTGTATAAACAATTTTTTAAAAGATTATAAATTATTTTATTTTTTTCAATCATAAAAACTTTATATCCAAAAGATGCTAATATAAAAGAATCTTTTCCTAATCCTGCAGTAGCATCTAATATAATTATTTTTTTTTGTTTTTTAATTCTTACTGCTCGTATTAGTATTTCTTTTTTTCTATTATATTTTCTACGAAAATTATTTTTTCCTGATATAAAATTTATTGAAAGAAATTCAATTTTTTTATTTAAAATATTTATTTTACATATTTTTAGTTTGTGATTTATCTTTAATAAATAAATTTTAATTTTTTTAAAAATTTTTTTATTTTTTTTTTTAATAAGATTTTTCATTATTTTTAAAAAATTTTTGTCAATATTAAATATATTGAGACATTATTTTAATTTTTTTAAAAAAATTTTTTAGAATATAGTTTTATAAATATAATAACAATAAAAGATTTTTAAAAATTGTAGGAAATTCTATATGATTAATTTTTTAAATATTCTCAAAACAGATTTTTTTCATGTATCAGATAAAAATTATTTTTATGTTTTAAAAAAAAAACAAAGTTCTATGCTTACAGAAAATATTAAATTGAATAAATTTAAGAAAAATTGCAATAATCTATTTTTGGAAAAAAATACACATAAATTAAATCACAGTTCTTTTAAATGTTGTTTAGATAAAAAAAAAAAATTTAAAAATGATCAAGATAAGTTAAATAATCATCAAGAAATTTTTCAAAAAACAAATTTATTTTTTTTAGAATCATATAAAGAAAAATTTTTACATCAAAGAATAAGTAGTTTGAATAAGAATACAACAAAAAAAGTATATCAAAAACATTTTTACAATATTAATAAAGATATTTCAGAGACTGTACAAACTCTTCCTCTTCTTTCAAATGATAAATTTTCTGAAAAAAATTTTATTTGGAAAAATATAAATAAATTCTTATTATATCAAGATAAAACAGAATTACTTTTTAGCCTACAAGATTCTTTTTATCAATTATTATATACTAATGATTTAAATCATAACTTTGATATTTATAATCCATTAGCGTTTTTTCAATTTAATACAACTTTGATATGTAATAATTCACCAAAAGTTGTTCTAGATTCACTAAAGAAATTTTTTCCTAATTTGAGAGATAGACAGTTAATATCCAGTTATGCGAATATGAAAATTTTAGAAATAGTTAGGAAAAATATTATTAGACGTTTTCCAGGAGTTATACATTTTTCTCCTTTTAATTTTCAAATTAATTATATCATTAAAAAATTAAAAGATGAAAAAATTTCTTTAAAAATTATATATTTATCTGATTTTTCACAGTTAGAAAAGAATTTTAATAAAAAATATGAAAATTTTGGAATGAAAGCTAAATGTATTTTATTTAAAGATAAAATTCCAAATGTGAAATATTATTTTTATGTTAAATAAGAAATTTATTTTAATTTTTTTATCTTTTATTATAGAAGTTTTATATTTTTTAAAGAAATTTTTAGTGTTTTTTTTAAAAGTAATCAGAGTACACATTTTATTATTTTTTGTACTCTGTTTTTAATTTTTTTATGAAATATAAAATTTATATAAAATAAAAATATTTTTATAAAAAATTTTTTAAAATTGTGTTTACCAATAATTTTCTCGTGTAATATTTCCTGGTTTTTTACGTAAATTTTTTGTCATTTTTTTTTTTTTTTGTAATATATGAAACATATCTTTTACCATATTTGGATTTCCGCATAACATAACATGAGAATTTTTATAATTCATTTCGAGATTAGTATATTTTTCAATTTTTTTATTTAGTAATAAATTAGGTATTCTTTCAGAAAAGAATCCATGTTTTTTCTCTCGACTAATAGTTATTAAAACAATTAATTTTTTCTGATAAATTTTTTTTAATTTTTTAATGACATTTAAGTATTTTAAATCAGAAAAATATCTAACAGAATGTATTAAGATTATTTTAGAAAATCTTTCTGTATCTTTTTTTTCTTGTAGTATAGAAAAATATGGGCCAATAGCAGTTCCTGTAGAGCACATCCACAAATTTTGATATGATGGAATTTCATTTAAAGTAAAAAATCCAAAAGAATTTTTTGTAATAAATATTTTTGTATTTTTATTTAAAATTTTAAGTTCTTCACTCATTTTTCCTTTTTTAATTAATGTGATATAGAATTCTATTCTGTTGGTACTAGGAGGATTAACGAATGAGTAAGCTCTTTGTATTTTAATTTTTTTTTTTGAATTTTTTAATAATATTTTTGAAAATTGTCCTGCAATAAATTTATTAATTGATGCTTTTAAAACTAAATTTAATAAATTTTTTTTCCAATATTTTATTTCTTTTATTTTTGCTGGTATCCATTTTGTCATATAAATCCTTAACATAGAACTTTTGATTTTTTATATTTTGTATAAAAAGATTGTTAAATATTAAATAAAATTTTTTATTTTTATATGGTATTTCATTTTTTAAAATATTAATATATAATTTTTTTATATATTAATATTTAACATGTATATATTTATTTGAATAAAAATAAAAATTAGAAATATTATTTTTTAAGTTAGAATTTATGTAAAATTAAGAGTAAACAATTTTAAACTTATAAAATAAATTTATTTAAATTTTCTTTTGAATGTATTTTTTTCAAATATTTTTCTACATACTGTTCATCAATAGTAATTTTTTTTCCATCATTTTTACTAGCATTAAAAGAAATGTCTTCCATTAATTGTTCTAAAACAGTATATAATCTTCTTGCTCCAATATTTTCCATACTTTCGTTAACTTTCCATGATGTTTCAGCAATTTTTCTAATTCCTTTCTTTGTAAAGTGTATCTTAACGTTTTCAGTATTCATCAAAGCTTTATATTGCATTGTGATTGATGCTTTTGGTTCTGTCAAAATTTTTTCAAAATCTTTTACTGTTAATGCATGTAATTCGACACGAATAGGTAATCTTCCTTGTAATTCTGGTATTAAATCCGATGGTGAAGATATTTGGAAAGCTCCTGATGTAATAAATAAAATATGATCTGTTTTAACTGTTCCATGTTTTGTAGAAACAGTACATCCTTCTACTAAAGGCAATAAATCTCTTTGAACTCCTTCTCTTGAAACGTCAGGTCCAGACGAATGATTTCTTTTGCAAATTTTGTCAATTTCATCAATGAATACTATTCCATTTTGTTCAACTGCGTTTATCGCGTCTTTTTTTAATTCTTCTGGATTAACTAATTTTGCAGCTTCTTCTTCCATTAAAAGTTTCATCGCATCTTTTATTTTTAATTTTCTAATTTTTTTCTTTGATCCACTTAAATTTTGAAATAATGATTGTAATTGATTCGTCAATTCTTCCATTCCTGGAGGGGCCATAATTTCTATTCCCATAGGAGATCCTAAAACATTAATTTCTATTTCTTTATTATCTAATTTTCCTTCTTTTAATTTTTTTTTAAATATTTTTATTGTGTTTAATGGACGTTTTTCTTGTGATTCTTCTTTTTTCTTGAGATGTTCTTGCGCTCCAGGAACTAATACATCTAATATTCTTTCTTCTGCTAATTTTTTTACTTTTTTTTTGTTTTTTTTGATTGTTTGATTTTTAATCATTTTTATTGAAATATCTGTTAGTTCTCGAATAATTGAATCAACTTCTTTGCCAACATATCCTACTTCTGTAAATTTTGTTGCTTCTACTTTGATAAATGGTGCATTAGATAATTTTGCTAATCTTTTTGCAATTTCAGTTTTTCCAACTCCTGTTGGACCAATCATAAGAATATTTTTTGGAGTAACTTCATTTTTTAATTCGTCATTTAATTGCATTCTTCTCCATCTATTCCTTAAAGCAATCGCGACTGCTTTTTTTGCATTTGTTTGCCCAATAATAAATTTATTTAGTTCTTTGACAATCTTTTGAGGTGTCATATCAGACATAAATTATTCCTTATTATTTTTTAATGATAATTCTTTTATTGTAAAGTGATGATTTGTATATATACAAATATTTGCTGCAATTTTTAATGATTTTTGAACTATTTGACAAGCGTCAAGATTAGTATTGCTAAGTAAAGCAATTGCTGCTGATTGAGCATAGCATCCACCAGATCCTATTGAAATAATATTTTTTTCTGGTTGAATGACATCTCCGTTTCCTGTAATAATTAAGGAATATTTTTTATTCACAACAGCTAATAATGCTTCTAATTTTCTTAAAATTTTATCATTTCTCCAATCTTTTGCGAGTTCAATTGCAGCTCTTTTTAATTGTCCTTGATACATTGAAAGTTTTTTTTCAAATAATTCAAATAAAGTAAATGCATCAGCTGTACTTCCAGCAAATCCTGCGATTACTTGATTATGATAAAGATATCTAACTTTTTTAACATTACTTTTCATAATCGTATGTCCTAATGTTGCTTGTCCGTCACCACCGATTACTACTTTTTCTTTTGTACGAATACTTAATATAGTTGTCATATTTATATTTTTTTTATTGTTATGAAAAAATTTTCATATTATTTTTAGAAATTTTTTATTTTTTAATATATTAATTAAAAAAATATTTATTTTTTTTTCTTAATATATTATATTAATTTTATATATTTATAAATAAATGAGGATTGTATGAAAAAAAATATTCATCCAAAATATTTTTGTAATTCCGCTGTTTGTGCTTGCGGGAATTCTATTACTTTTTTTAATACTTTAGGAAAAGATATTCATCTAGAAGTTTGTTCTAAATGTCACCCTTTTTATACAGGAAAACAAAGAATCGTTGATACTGGGGGAAGAGTAGAATTATTTAATAAGCGATTCAATTTTTCTTATAAATAAGATTTATTTAATTGCATTTTTTTATATTTTCTAGAATAGAAAATATTATTTTTATAAGGATGTTATATAAATTATAGAAAAATATAAGTTTTAATAATATTTGAGTTATTTTAAAGAGCAAGCAGTTTTTTTTAAATTTTATTTAATAGTTTCATTGAATAATTTTATTACTTAACCATTTTATTGTATTATCCATTATTTTTTTTCCTTCGGTTGTCAGAATGGATTCAGGATGGAATTGAAATCCACATATACGGTGATGATTGTTTCTAATTGACATAACAATATTCTTAAATTTTGAATTTATAGTTAATATTTTAGGTATATTTTTACATATTAAAGAATGGTATCTTGCAATATGAACTGGATTTTGAATATTTTTAAACATATATTTTCCGTCATGTTGAATTGGGGAAGATTTTCCGTGAATAATTTTTTTAATAGGAGAAATTTTACCTCCATAGAATTGGACAATTGCTTGATAACCTAAACAAATACCAATGATAGGAATTTTTCCATTGAAAAAAGAAATAATTTCCATCATACATCCTGCGTTGTTTGGTATACCAGGTCCTGGAGAAAGCATTAATATTGGATTTTTCATATAAGATATTTTATGAATAATTTTTTTTATTGAAACATTATTTCTGTATATGACTACTTTATGTAAACTATTTTCTAATTGATCAACTAAATTATACACGAAAGAGTCGAAATTATCTAAAAGTAAAATTTCAGACATTTTTTATACCTACTTTTTTTTAGTATAAATTGATTTGATAACAGCGTATGCTTTATTCCATGTTTCTTTACATTCTTCTTTGGGTATAGATTCTATAACTATTCCTGCTCCTGCCTGTATTGTTGCGATATTTTTTTCTATATACGCTGATCTTATTACAATACAGGTGTTTAATTTTTGTGTACCTGTAAAATATCCTATTGAGCCTCCATAACTTCCTCTTGTTTCTTTCTCTATTTTTGAAATTATTTCCATTGCTTTTATTTTTGGAGCACCTGTAAGTGTACCCATATTCATACATGCTCTATATGCATGAAATATATCTAGTTTTTTTTTAAGAATGCCACTTACAACAGATACTAAATGCATGACATGTGAATATTTATCTACTTTAGTTATTTTTTTTACATATCTTGTTCCTGTTTGACAAATTTTTGATAAGTCATTTCTTGCTAAATCTACTAACATTATATGTTCTGACATTTCTTTTTGATTTGTTCTCATTTCTAATTCAATTCTACTATCTAAATCATAATCAATGTTTCCATGTTTATCTTTTCCTCTTTTTCTCGTTCCAGCAATAGGATGAATTTCTATTTTTCTTTTTTTTGGATTATATTTTAAAAAACTTTCGGGTGATGCTCCAAATAAAGTAAATTTTTTATCTTGCATAAAAAACATATATGGGCTAGGATTATTTTTTTTTAATATTTTATAAGAATATAGGGGAGATAAACATTTTATAAAGAATTTTCTAGAAGGTACAATTTGAAATATTTCTCCTTGTTTAATAAATTTTTTTAACTGAGAAATTATTTCTGAAAATTTTGAATCGTTTTGATTTTGAGAAATTTTTTGCTTTGTTTCTTGATAATTAATTTTTTTAAATTTTTTTTTATTAATTTTTTTTATAATATGTTTAACTCTTTTATTAATTTTTTTTTTTTCTTTTTTGCAATCTGTAAAAAGTGTTGATTGTATTATAGATTTTTTTTTTTTATGATTCATAAAAATCATTGTTTCAGATAAGTAAAAACAAAAATCAGGACATTTTTGTGCTTTTTTTATTTTTGGAAGATCTTCAAAATACGAAATTAAATCGTAAGAGAATAATCCACCAAAAAATACAGATTTAGGGTATTTTTTTATATGAGAGATATTTTTAATTAGAATTCTAAAACAATCTAATACTGAATTTTGTTTTAATTTTTTTTTTTCATCAATATTTTGATTGATATTTTTTTTAAAAATTATTTTTAAAGTATTTTTTTTTTTTATTTTTTTAAAATTTTTTAAATTAATGGATTCTATAAATTGAACGAAATAAAGTCCATTATTTGTGAGTGGAGTTAATGAGATAATATTTTTATCTAATGAAATTCTTATTGCACTATCAATTATTATAATACTTTTTAGATTTTTTTTATTACTAATATTAGCAGATTCTAATAATAATGTATTTTTTTTTTTTCTACAAAAATGATTAAATATTTTTAATGGATTTTTGTAATAATTAATTTTTTTTTGAATAACTTTAATTTTGCATTTTTTATGTTTCATTTTTTATTTTTTATTTTTTTTTAAAATATTAAAAATTTTTTTTTTATATTTAATAAAAAACAAACAATATTTTTTATCATTTTAAATTATATTTTCTAATTATAAATTAGAAGAATAATCTAAAAATAAATTTTTAAATATATTGAAAATATTTATATTAAGTGTAATTAAAAGATTAATTTAATTTTAAAAAATTAATATTTTTATAATATGTATTATAAATTTTATATTTTAATTAATTAAAAAAGAATTTTTTAATTTTTTTTAAGAAAGTTTTCTAAAACTCTTAAAATTTTGAAAATAAATATGTTTATTTTAAAGAAGAAAAATTTTTTTTTGATAATGTATTTACATTTAGTTTATATGATTTTTTTCTATAAAAATTAATAGTTTAATTATTTTTTTTTTATATTTCATAATTTTTAATTAATTCTAAAAATTAGAATTATTTTTTGTGAAATAATTTTTAATTAAAATATATTAATTTTTTTAAATTTAATCTATTTATTGCATTAAAAGATATATTGAAAAATAAGGTTTTTTTACTTTCGTTTAAATAAGCGAGAAGCGAGTTTCGAACTCGCGACCTTAACCTTGGCAAGGTTATGCTCTACCAACTGAGCTATTCCCGCATTTCAAAAAAAAAAAATAAAAAAAAATTGAAAAATTAAAATTTATATATAAATTTCATAATAATATTATATTACATAGAATATATTTTCAAGTTTTCTTTATAGCAATAGAAATATTTTTATTGAAAATTTATTAAATTTTAAAGAAATTTTTTTTATAAAATATTAATTCATTAATAGATTCTTGAATATCTTCTAATGCAGAATGTTGATTTTTTTTATAAAATTTTTTTTGTTTATTATTATTCCATCTTTCATATAGTTCTTGTATTGTACTAATATCAAGATTTCTATAATGTAAATATGATTCAAGTTTTGGCATGTATCTTTTTAAAAATTCTCTATCTTTCCAAACAGTATTTCCGCATAAAGGTGATTTTTTTATAACAGTGATGTTTTGTAAAAATAAAATTATTTTTTTTTCTGCTGTTTTTTCGTTATATTTACTTTTTTTTACTCTATTTATTAAACCTGTTTTAGAATGTGTTTTTTTATTCCAATCATTCATTTTTTTTATTTCTTTGGATGGTTGATGTATTGGAATGACAATGCTTTCGTCTAGTATATTTAAGTTATAGTCTGTAACTATTACAGCGATTTCTAATATTTTATTTTTTTTATAACATAATCCTGTCATTTCTAGATCGATCCAAATTAAATTTTTTTTATTTTTTTTAGACATTTATTTTATAATTTAATTATAATTAAGTATATTATAATATAAAAATTTTTTGATATAAAATTTACTTTTTTTAAAGATATAACTAATTAAAATTTATAGAGTTTTTATGAAAATTAAATATTTTATATTAGAATTTTTTATGAATATATTTTGTTTGATATAATATTTTTATATTAAGAATCAAGAGAAAATTATGAAAAATTTAAATCCGACTTCAACTTTATCTTGGAAAAAATTAAATAAACATTTTTTAAAGATAAGAAATATACATATAAAAGATTTATTTCAAAAGGATATTAATCGTTTTAAAAAATTTTCATTAAATTTTAAAAATTTAATTTTAATAGATTATTCTAAAAATAGAATTACTGAGAAAACAATAAAATATCTTCTAAATTTGGCTCAAGAATTTCATTTAGAACAAGCCATTAAATCTATGTTTAATGGAGATTACATTAATGTTACAGAAAATAAACCTGTTTTACATACTGCTTTAAGAGATTTTAAAAAAAAAAAAATATTTTTAAATAATGTAAATATTTCTATAAGTATCAATGAAGTTCTTGAAAAAATTAAAGATTTTTCTTCTAAAGTTATTTCACAAGAATGGAGAGGATATACTGGAAAATATATTACAGATGTTGTGAATATTGGAATTGGAGGATCAAATTTAGGACCTGAAATGGTTATAGAATCTTTAACTCCATATAAAAATCATTTAAATTTTCATTTTATCTCTAACTTAGATGGCACTCATGTAATAGAAGTTTTAAAAAAAGTTAATATTGAATCAACAATTTTTTTAATTTCCTCGAAAACTTTTACTACTCAAGAAACCATGACAAATGCTTTAACTGTAAAAAATTTTTTTTTAAAACAACCCAAAGTATCATTATCTGATATGTCTAAACATTTTTTTGCTTTATCTATGAATGAAAAAGCAGTAATAAAATTTGGAATTATTAAAGAAAATTTTTTCCCTTTTTGGGATTGGGTGGGAGGTCGTTATTCTTTATGGTCATCAGTAGGATTGTCTATTGCGTTATCTATTGGTTATAAAAATTTTTCTTTATTGTTAAAAGGAGCACATGATATGGATAATCATTTCTTACATACTCCATTAAATAAGAATATTCCTGTTTTATTAGGTTTAATAGGACTATGGTATAGTAATTTTTTTCATACGGAAACGGAAGGTGTTTTTGTATATGATCAATACATGAATAAGTTCGCTAAATTTTTACAACAAACATGTATGGAATCTAATGGGAAGAGAGTAGATAGGAATAGAAAAATTGTTTCTTGGCAAACAGGTTCGATTATTTGGGGAGAACCTGGAACAAATGGACAACATTCTTTTTATCAATTATTACATCAAGGAACAAAATTAATTCCATCAGATTTTATTATTCCTATGAAAACTCATAATAAAATTAATAATCATCATTTAAAATTGTTATCTCATTTTTTTGCACAAACTAGATCTTTAGCATTTGGAAAATCTTTGCAGGATTTTTTACATGAAAACAAAAATAAAAGTTTTTTTAAAAAAAGATTTAAAAATAAAAAAGATTTTTTTATTTATCAAGTATGTCCTGGAAATCAGCCAACAAATTCTTTTCTATTGCGAAAGATTACTCCTTATACTTTAGGTGCTTTAATAGCTTTGTTTGAACATAAAATTTTTACTCAAGGAGTTATACTGAATATTTATAGTTTTGATCAGTGGGGAGTAGAACTTGGAAAAAGTATTGCAAAAGATGTTTTATCTATATTAAAAAGTAAAGATTTATGTACTAAGTATGATTCTTCGACTAATTCATTAATAAATTTTTATAAAAAATTTTAATTTTTTTTTTAATAATTTATGTATTATAATAAAGTTATTTTTTAATTAAATATAAATTTTATGAAAAAAAAAAAATATTATTTTTTTAATTGGACCGACTGCTTCAAATAAAACTGAAATAGCGATAAGATTACATCAAGTTTTACCTATTAGTTTAATTAGCGTAGACTCTTGTTTGATTTATAAAGAATTAAATGTAGGAACAGCTAAACCAAGTTCAGATGATTTAACTATTGCTCCTCATCGTTTAATAAATATCAAAAGTATTACTGAACATTATTGTGTTGAGTCTTTTAGAAAAGATGCATTATATGAAATAAAAAAAATATTTTCTAGTGGCAAAATTCCTTTATTAGTAGGCGGAACAATGTTTTATTTCCATGTTTTATTGCATGGTTTATCTGAACTTCCTCCAAGAAATGATTTCATTAGAAAATTTATTTTAAAAAAATTTTTTTTAAAAAAAAATTTTTTATATGAAAAGTTAGTACAAATAGATCCTTTCATAGCAGCTAAAATTCATCCTAATGATATTCAGAGAATTTTGCGCGCTTTAGAAGTTTATTTTATTTCAGGGAAAAAAATGAGTGATTTAATTAATTTTGATAACCATAAATTTCCATATAATGTAATTAAGTTCATTGTTTTTCCTCGAGATAAATATATTTTGCATAAAAAAATAGAATTAAGATTAATACGTATGTTATCTTCTGGATTTCAAGAGGAAGTTGAAAATGTTTTTTTAAAAAATGAAATAGCAATAGATGTTCCTGGAATGAAATGTTTAGGTTATATTGATATGTATAATTATATTTTAGGAAAAACAACATATAATGAGATGTTCAGGAAAATTTTAATTTCAACAAAAAAATTAGCAAAAAAACAAATTACTTGGTTAAAAAATTATAAAAATTGTTTTTGGTTAGATAGTGAAAGAATAAATGTATCTGTTCAATTTATTATTAAACAGATTAAAAATATAATTAAAATTTAATAAAAAATAAATTGATTATATAAATATCTAAAAAAAATTTAATTAATATTTTCTAATTTTTTTAGATTTTTTTTTAAAAAATATTTTTAAATTTTGTATAAATATAAGGAATAAATAAATTTTGATTAAAAATATTGTTATCTTAGGTATACAATGGGGTGATGAAGGAAAAGGAAAAATTGTTGATTTATTATCAAAAAAATCGAATTTAGTTGTAAGATATCAAGGAGGAAATAACGCAGGTCATACATTATTAGTCGATGGTGAAAAAACTATTTTACACTTAATACCTTCTTGTGTTTTATACAAAAATGTGATTGCGGTACTTGGAAATAATGTTGTAGTTTCTTTAAAAGATTTGCTAAGCGAAATTAAACTTTTAAAAAATAAAAAAATATTTATTAAAAATCGTTTAATTTTGTCACATTCTTTGTCTTTAATTTTCGATTATCATATTTCTTTAGATAAAGTTCGTGAAGGAAAGAATATAAAGCAGTCTATAGGAACAACGAATAAAGGAATTGGTCCTGTATATGAGGATAAAATAGCTAGACGTGCAATTCGTATTAGTGATTTATATGATATCTCTTATTTTAAAAAATTATTAAAAAAAAATGTAGATTATTATAATTTTCAATTATTTCATTTTGGTCATAAAGAAAAAGTTTCTTACAAAAAGATTTTAGATAAATCAATTTTTCAATTTAATCAAGTCAAACATATGATTCATGATGTAAGCGATTTATTAAATTATAAAATACAAAACCAAGAAAAAATAATTTTTGAAGGAGCACAAGGATCTCTTTTAGATATTGATCATGGAACTTATCCATATGTAAGTTCTTCTAATAGTACTATTGGCGGAGTATTTACAGGAACAGGAATAGGAATTAAAAAAATTGATTATATTCTTGGTGTGACAAAAGTATATTCAACGAGAGTGGGAAATGGACCTTTTCCTACTGAAGTATATGATGATATCGATAATTATTTTTCTACTATTGGGAAGGAATTTGGATCTACGACTGGTCGTAAAAGAAGAACAGGTTGGTTAGACTTAGTGTTATTGAAAAGAATGATTAATATAAATTCTTTATCTGGTTTATGTTTAACAAAATTAGATGTATTAGATAATTTAGAAGAAATTAAAATTTGTGTAAAATATTTAAATAAATTAACTCAAAAAGAATTTTCTTATTATCCTTCTAGTAAAAAAGATTGGGAGAATGTTATTCCTGTATATAAGATTTTTCGAGGATGGAAAGATTGCACTCAAGGGTTAAAAGATTTTAAAAAACTTCCAAAAAATGCTAAAAAGTATATTGATTTTATTAAAAAATTTACAAATATTTCAATAGATTTAATTTCTACAGGACCGGAACGTGATCAGATAATTTTTATCAATCATGATTTAAAAAATTTTATATCAAATAAAAATTAAATTCTTTTAAATAATTAGGATGATTCATATAAAAATATTTAAAAAAAAAAAAAAATCTGTTTCTATTTTAAAAAAAGTGATACAGAAATATAATATTCGATCTATTTGGACAAAAAAAATTTTACATTCAATTAATTTTATTAAAGAAGACAGTATTATAATAGAAAAAAAATTTAGAAAAGATTTAAGGAATCTTCCATTTGTTACTATTGATGAAAAAGATGCATATGATTTTGATGATGCAATCTATTGTTATAAAGTTCCTAATACGTCTTTATGGAAATTGTTAGTAGCCATTTCAGATGTTAGTTTTTTTATAAAAAAGGATTCAGATTTAGATAAAGAAGCTTTATTTCGAGGAAATTCTATATATTTTCCTTTAAATGTTCTTCCAATGTTTCCTAAAGAATTGTCTACTGATTTATTTTCTTTATTACCTCATAAAGATAGATTATGTGTAATTTGCGAAATGACTTTATCTAATAAAGGTAATTTACTAAAATATATACATTATGAAGCAATAATTAAGTCTCATGCTCGTTTAACATATGAAAATGTTATTAAAATATGGAGAAAAGATAAATTTTTATGTAGAAAATTTTTAAATCTTCAAAAAAATTTACATGACTTAAACATGTTAAGTATAATTTTACATAAAAATAAAAATTTAAAAAAAATAATTTTTTTTCATAATAATGAACCGAGTTTTATATTTCATCATTCTGGAGAAATAAAAAATATTATTTTAAAAAATAGAAATCAAGCTCATATTTTTGTTGAATTATGCATGATTTTAGCAAACAAGTCTTCTGCTTTATTTTTAAAAAAAAACAATATAATATCTTTATTCAGAAATCATGAGAATCCAACTTTAGAAAAAATTAAAAATTTTAGAATTTTTTTAAAAAAATTTAATTTACAGTTAACTGGAGGTAAAAATCCAGCGTTAATAGATTATTTAAATTTATTTCAAAAATTAAAGAATAAGCCATATAAAGAAATAATAGAATTAGAATTATTAAAGTCTACAAAGAAGGCTTTTTATAGTGAAAAAAATTTTGGTCATTTCGGATTATCTGAAAAATTTTATACACATTTTACTTCTCCAATACGTCGTTATTCAGATTTAATGGTGCATAGAGGAATAAAATATTTTCTTAAAAATAAGAAAAATAATAAAAATAATATTGATTCTAAAAAAAAGTTTCCATATAATTTAGAAAATATGAGAAAAATTGCTAAAATTTGTTCACAATCTGAACAAAAATCTGATAAAGCTTATAAATTTTTTATTGATATGCTAAAACTTAATTTTGCTAAGACTAAAATAGGAAAAAATTTTTATGGATTAATTGTGCATATTACAGAATTTGGTTTTTTTGTGAAAATAAAAAATTTATTTATTAATGGATTAGTTCATGTTTCTACATTAAAAGATGATTATTATTATTATGATAAAAGAACAATGTCTTTAAACGGAAGAAAGTTTAAAAAAAAATTTTTTTTAGGGGATTATGTTCAAGTAAAAATTAAATCAATTAAATTAAAAAGGAAAATTCTTGATTTAATTTTAATTTGATTTTTTAATAATATATATTTTTATAGTTTTTCTATATAAGTCGTTTTTATTTTGCATAGATATTATTTTAGGAAAATTTTTTTTCAAGTTTATCAGTATAAAGGAGTGTTTTTTAATGCGTCATTATGAAATTGTTTTTATGATTCATCCAAATAAAAGTGAAAGAGCAAATGAAGTTATTTTGAAATATAAAAAATTAATATTAGATCTTTCTGGAAAAATACATCGTTTTGAAGATTGGGGTAGAAGACAGTTGTCATATCCTATTAAAAAGTTGGATAAGGCTCATTATATTTTAATGAATGTAGAGATTTCTCAAAAAAATATTTGTAAAATTGAAAATGCTTTTAAATTTGATGATTTTATTATTAGAAATATTATTTTTAGTGTAAAAAAAGCGATTTCTAAAATTTCTCCAATGTTAAAAGAGAAAAATAATATTAAAAATAAACAAGAGGATTTAGTAATAAAAAAAATAAATTTATAGTAAACATTGAATTAAAAATTTTTAATTGAATTAGATTATTTATATAAAATTAATTTTTTATTTTTTTGATTATAGGATAAATAAATATGGTTCGTTATTTTCGTCGTAGAAAATTTTGTAAATTTACTGCTGAAGGTATTACAGAAGTTGATTATAAGGATCTTTTAATGTTGAAGAGTTATATTACTGAGAGTGGAAAAATTATTCCTAGTAGGATCACGGGAACTAAAGCACGATATCAAAGAAAATTATCAAAAGCTATTAAGAGAGCAAGATTTTTATCGTTAATTCCATATACTGATAATCATAAGTAATTTTTTTAGTAATTTTATTAAAATTTTATAATTTTTATACGGGAATTTATGAATATAATATTATTGAAGGATTTTAAAAATTTAGGTGTATTAGGTGATGTTGTAAAGGTTCGAGCAGGTTTTGCACGAAATTTTTTATTTCCTAAAAATATTGCTTTGCCTGCTATTTCAGAAAATATAAAATATTTTCAAGAGCGTAAAAAGTTTTTAGAGGAAAAAAAATCTCAAGAATTGTTATTAATTAAAGATCGTATAAAAGAAATAAAGAAAATTAAGAATATTATTATTTCTGCTAAATCTGGAAAAAAAGGAAAATTGTTTGGATCAATTAATGCGCGTGATATTTCTAGGAAATTTCAGGAATTAGGAATTAAAATAAAAAAATCTGAAATAAAATTAAAAAATGGTGTTTTGCGTTCTTTAGGAGAACATATAGTATTTTTTCAACCTCATAAAGAGATGTCTATTGCAATAAAAATTTCTATTGTTTCACAAGAAAAATAAAATAATTTTATTAATATTTTTTTAATAATTTATTTATATTTACTTTTTTATAAATAAACAAAAAAATGAGTGTTTTACAGATAAAAAATTATGAAAAAAATTGATATAAAAATTGTAAATTCTTCTTTCTTAAAAGATGAATCGTTGGTTCCAAAATATTCTACTTCTGGTTCTGCTGGTTTAGATTTAAGAGCAGCTATTTCAAAAAAAAAAAAAATTTTTGGTAATCGTACTTTTTTAATTCCTACAGGAATTTCTATACATATAAAAAATAAATCATTAGCTGCGATTATTGTGCCTCGTTCTGGATTAGGTCATAATCATGGAATTATTTTAGGAAATTCTTTAGGTTTAATTGATTCTGATTATCAAGGAGAGATTATGATATCTTTATGGAATAGAAGCGATCAAGAATATTTTCTTAATCCAGGAATGCGTATAGCTCAAATAGTTTTTTTAAAAATAGCTCAAGTAAAATTTAATATTGTCAAAAATTTTTTTCATAAAAGTACTCGAGGTAAGAAGGGTTTTGGTCATACTGGAGTTAAGTAATATATTTTTTTTTGTGTTTTGTTAAAATTTTTAATTCTTTTTTCATAATTTTTTTTTTTTTTAAGTATGTAATAATATCGTTAATATTAATTATTGAAGAAATTTTACATGAATATTTTTTTTCAATTTCGTTTTTAGCAAAAGATTTTTTCTTTCCAAATTCTTTTCTATCTAATGCAAGTAATATATTTGATATTTGAATTTTTTTGTTTTTTTGTAATATTTTTATTGTGTTTTCTATTGCTGTTCCTGCAGTAATAATGTCGTCAATAATTATAATTTTTCCATATATTTTATTACCAACTATTTGTCCTTTTTCTCCATATTTTTTGATTTCTTTTCTATTAAAAGCATATCGAACATTTATGTTATATTTTTTTTTTAAAGCTATGACTGTAGATATTAAAATTGGTATACCTTTATAAGCGACTCCAAAGAGTATATCAAAATTTAAATTTAAATTTATTAATGCTCGAGCATAAAACTTTCCTAGAGTATATAAATCTTTTCCACTAGAAAATAAAGACATATTAAAAAAATAAGGACTTTTTCTATTAGATTTTAATATATAATTCCCAAAAGTTAATATTTTTTTTTTTAACATAAATTTAATAAATTTTTTTTTCCATTTTTTCATAATTTTCCTATTATTAAATTTTTAGAAAATATTTTCAAATATTATTACTGATAAAAATAATTTTAAATAAAAATTTTGGCCCTTGCTGGATTCGAACCAGCGACCAAGCGATTATGAGTCGCTTGCTCTAACCACTGAGCTAAAGGGCCTATGCATTTAACATTAAAATTTTTATAATATAAATTATAATAGAATTATTAATAATAATCTAGTAATTATTTTTTTGATTCAAAAAAATAAAAAAAAATTGATTTTTTTAAATATTTATAATAAAATTAAATTTTCCTCTGTAGTTCAGTTGGTAGAACGGCGGACTGTTAATCCGTATGTCACTGGTTCGAGCCCAGTCGGAGGAGCGTATTTTTTATTAAACGCTTATATCTTTTAATTCATTTGATATTTTCTTTTTTTTTTTTGAAATTTCTGCGCATTGAACAACATAGTCATCTATTCTATCTTCGTAATCTATTTTCATATTTAGAATAATTTTTTTAAAATCTTTATACTTCATTTCTGGTTGAATATATTCATTGAGATTTTCAATTAATGTTATTTTTTTTTGATTATCTCTTATTCTTTTTCCTAGTTCTTCTATTTCTCTTTTTAATTTATTTTTTTTTCTTATAAGATGTACTACATTTAAAACGTCTTGAAAGGATTCTTTGGAGTTTTTCATATTTTTTATTTTTTACTTATTAATGGTATATATTATATATTTAATTGATCTTTTCTTAAAGAAAATAATTAATTATGAATTATTTTTTAAAATATAGTTTTTTATTTTATGATTATGAAACATTCGGAACACATCCTGTTAAAGATAAACCTGCGCAATTTGCTTGTTTAAGGACGGATATTGATTTTAATATTATCTCTGATCCAATTTTATTATATTGTCGCCCTTCTATAGATTATTTGCCAAATCCAGAGTCAATATTAATTACTTCTATTACTCCTCAATATACTGTTTTACATGGATCTAATGAATCAAATTTTGCAAAAAAAATTTATGAAATTTTTATTCAGTCTAATACATGTATTTTAGGATTTAATAATATTTTTTTTGATGATGAGATTACAAGAAATATTTTTTATAGGAATTTTTTTGATCCATATGCATGGAGTTGGAAAAATAATAATACTAGATGGGATGTTATTAATGTTACAAGAGCTTTTTATGCATTACGTCCTTCTGGAATTTTTTGGCCATTTAATAAATCTAAAAAATGTGTTTCTTTTAAATTACAAGATTTATCTAAAATAAATAATCTTCTTCATCATCGAGCTCATGATGCTTTATCTGATGTTTATGCAACTATAGAATTTTTAAAATTATTAAGAAAAAAAAATTTCAATTTTTTTCGTTTTTTATTTTTTATGAGAAAAAAAAAAAATTTATTACGTTTGATTAAAAAAAATTTTTTGCAACCATTAATTTATATTTCTCCTTATTATGGATCAAAAAATAGTAATTTTTGCCGTGTATTACCTTTAACTTTCACTGTAAAAAATAAGAATCTTTTGATTGTATTTGATTTAGATCGCAAATATTCTAATGATTTTTTTTTAAAAAATAAAAGAAAAATAACTAAGAATATAAAAAATTTATTTTCTTTTGGTATGAGATTAATTAATTTAACTCGTTCTCCGATTTTAATTCCTGTTAAAATCTTGAGGAATCAAGATATATTAAGGTTAAAATTAAATCAAGATCAATTTTTTAGAAATTTTGATGTATTAAAACGATTTTTTAATTTAGATAAAATTAAAGAGATTGCAAAAATAAATTTGACATATGAATCTTTTGATCATAGCGATGATAAATTGTATGAAAATTTTTTTGATTTTTCTGATTGCATAAAAATGAAAAAAATTAGAGAAAATATTGATTGTAAAAATATTAATCATAATATTTTTATGAATGACACACGTTTTGAAGATTTAAATTTTTTTTTTAAAGCACGTAATTTTCCTAATTTTTTAACTTCAGAAGAGAAATTTCGTTGGGAAAATTATTTAAAAAATTTTTTTAATAGAGAGAGAATATTCTGTTATTTAAAAAATATTTTTTCTTTAAAGAAAAAATATTTTTATGATAGAAAAAGTCAAAATTTATTAAATCAGACATTATTATATTTAAAATATTTAAAAAAAAAATTTACATAAATTTTTTTAATATTTTTCGATGTCTTCTTTACAGGATTTTTTTTTTTTAAAAAGAAAATTTATCATTTTTTTTTCTAAAATTTTTTGATGTTTTGTTTTTGACATATTTAATTTTTTTTCATTAATAAAAATTATTTGTTTTTTATTCCATAAATTCCAGGCTTTTTTTGAAATATTATTATGTATTTTTTCTCCTAACTTTCCTGGATAAATTTTATGATTTAATGCTGTCATTTTTTTTTGAAAAAAATGACAATATATTTTTTTTTTCATAGAAATATCTCTTATTTTTTATATTTTTATTTTTTTTAGTATTTTTATTACAGGAGAAGGAATTCCGATTTTTTGTGGATGTAATAAGTTAAACCAAATTTCTCCTTTTCTTTTATTTTCTTTTTTTTTTATATGAATTATTTTTGTTTGAATTAAAAAAGAATAACTATTAAAATGATGAACAAATTGTCTGATCTTATTTTTTTTTTCATAAGTGTATTTTTCTTTTATAAAATTTATTAATTTTTTTTTTTGAAAAAATAAAGGAAAATAATATAAATTTTTCCAAATATTATTTTTTTGTTTTTGTAAGTAAATAAAATTTTTATATTTTATTAATAAGAAAAAGCATTTTTTAATTTTATTATTTTTATTATTTTTATTTATTTTTTTTTTTTGCGTTTTGACACTTGTAAGATATAGACATTTTTTCCTTAGTGGGCATTTGTTACATATAGGTTTTTTTTTACAAATTAGTTTTCCTAAATCCATCATAGATTGATTGAATTTTTTAGAATGATGTATGGGTAATAATTTATTAATTTTTTTCCATAATTTTTTCTCCAATTGATAATTATTTTCTTTAATTTTATAAAATCTTGTTAATATTCTTTTTATATTTCCATCAAGTATAGGAAAATGATAATTAAATGTTAATGATAAAATCGCTCCTGCAGTAGATTTTCCTATTCCAGGTAATTTGATTAAATCTGGATAATTTAATGGAATTTTATTCTGATATTTTTTTTTAATAATTTGAGATGTTAAATAAATATTCTTTGCTCTATTATAAAATCCAAGACCACTCCATATAAAAAGAATTGCGTCTAAAGAATTTTTAGATAAAATTTTTATATTTGGAAATTTTTTTATAAATTTTTTAAAATATGGAATTACTACTTGTACTTGTGTTTGTTGTAGCATAATTTCAGAAATCCAAGTTTTATATACATTTGGTTTTTTTTGCCAAGGGAGATTTTTTCTTCCATGAAAATGAAACCAATTTATCATAGTTCTTGAAAAATTAAAAATATAGTTCATAATATTTAGATACCTAAAATGCAGATAAAAATTTTAAAAGAATTTTTTTTATAAAAATAATTTTAAATTTTTTTATTTGGAAAAACTTTTATTATATGAATTTTGATTTTATGAATATCTCTTTAAAAAAAAAATCTTTTGATATTAAGACTTTTAAATTAAGATCAAGAAAATTAAGTTTAAAAAAAAAAAAAATTATAGACTCTCTTTGGCCTTTAATTGGAATAAATATTACAGATAAACATTTTAAAATACAGAAAATATTTAATAAAAATATTCCAGTAATTTTAGATATTGGTTTTGGTTTCGGAGAATCTTTAGTAAATTATGCAAAGTTATATAAAAATATTTATATTTTAGGAATTGAAATATATATTCCAGGAATATGTTATTGTTTAAAGGAAATTTATAAAAATAATTTAAATAACGTAAGAATTATTTATTTAGATTTTATTTATTTTTTAAAAAATTATTTAAAAAATTTTTTTTTTCATATAATTAATATATTTTTTCCAGATCCTTGGCCTAAAAGGAAACATTATAAAAGAAGAATGATACAAAAAAATATTATTAATTGCTTATTAAAACAATTAAGTATAAAAGGAATCATTCATATTGTTACTGATTGTTTTTCTTATGCTATAAATATTATTAAAGTTCTTAATTTAACTTGTGGTTTAAAATGTTTATCGAAAGATTTTAGATCTTATTATGTAAAAAAAAATAATTGTTATACACGTTATAAAAAATATGCTTGTATAAAAAAAAATAAAATTTATGAAATAATTTATCAAAAAATTTTTTAAATTATTTTTTTTAAAAATTTATTAAAAACATTATAGGATAAATATTTGTAATAAATTATTTAAAAATGTTTTTCCTTTTTTAGTAGTTTTCCAAGAATTATTTGTTTCTATGATATATTTTTTTTGTATTGCTTTTTGAATATTTTTTTCGATGTATTTTATTTTTAAACCAGTATGTTTTATAAATTTTTTTTTTAAACATGGAGAATTTAAACGGAATTTATTTAAGAAAAATTCAAATGGAATGTTTTTTTTTTTAACTATATTTTGTTGTTGTATATATTCTCCATGAAGAAATTTTTGTATATTTTTATTTTTTGTTATTCTAAGAATTTTTTTATTTTTTAAAGTAATTTTACTATGTGCTCCACATCCAATTCCTAGATAATCTCCAAAATTCCAATAATTTAGATTATGTTTACATTGATTTTTTTTTTTTGCATAAGATGAAATTTCATATTGTATAAATTTTTTTTTTTTTAAAATTTTTTGTCCTTTTTTACACATTAAAAGAATTTTTTTTTCATGAGGTAAAATAGTTTTTTTTCGGCCAAAACTTGTATTTTTTTCAATAGATAGTTGGTACCATGATATATGTGTTGGTTGATATTTTATAGCATATGAAAGATCTTGTAATGATTCTTTTATTTTTTGTTGAGGAAGACCATACATTAAATCAAAATTTATATTTTTAAATTTATTTCTTTTTATATATTTAATTGTATGAATTAATTCTTGAAAAGAATATTTTCTATGGATATTTTTTAAAAGATTTTCATGAAAACTTTGAATACCAAGAGATAATCTATTAATTCCTGCTTCTGTATATTTTAAGAAAACATTTTCATTTACTGATTTTGGATTTGCTTCTAAAGTAATTTCTATATTTTTAGCAAATTGAATTGTTTTTTTTATTTCTTGTATAAGATATTTTATATAATTTGGATGTATCAGATTTGGAGTACCTCCTCCGATAAAAATAGAAATTATTTTTCTCGAACGAATTAATTTTATGTCATTTTTTAAATCTAATAAAAGATTTTTAATATATTTTTTTTCAGGTATTTTTTTTTTTATTGATTTTGAATAAAAATCACAATACGGACATTTGCTCAAACACCAAGGAATATGAATATATAAACTTAATGGAATTGTCATATTAATATTTTTTTAGTAAATTTTTTTGTAATTTATTTTTCTGTGTTTTTATTCAGAAAAAATTTTTTTTCCGATTCGAATTAATGTACTTCCAGATAAAATAGATTTTTTAAAGTCTTGACTTGTTCCGAGAGATAATGTATCTATATTTTTATATTTTTTTTTCATTTTTTTAAAAGAATTTTTTATTTCTTGATATTCATCTTTTTTTAAAAAAGATCTTCGTATATTTGGAAGAGCCATAATACCTTTTAATTTGAGATTTTTCAGATTTTTTATATATTTCGCTAATTTAAAAAGAGATTTGATTGAAGTTCCATTTTTTGTTTTTTCATTACTTATATTAATTTGTATTAAAACTTTTAATGGAGGAATTTTATTTGTACGATATTTATTTAATAAGAATGCAATTTTTTTTCTATCTATTGTATGACACCAGGAAAATTTTCTAGCTATAATCTTTGTTTTATTACTTTGAATTTTTCCAATAAAATGCCATTTTATTTTTTTTTTTTTTAATTTTTTTATTTTTTTTAAACTTTCTTGTAAATAATTTTCTCCAAAAGATAAATATTTATTTTTTATAAGTGTTTTAAGAGTTTTAATTTTTTGTTTTTTTGTAACAATTAACAATTTTATTTTTGGAAATTTTTTTTTATATTTTTGAGATAAATATAAAATTTCTTTTTTTATTTTTTTAATATTTTTTATTATTTTTGACATTTTTTTTTAAATTTATATGCATATTTTCGTATAACCAACTTCTTAAAATAATTAAAGCTGAAGTAGAGTTTATTGTGTGAGAATTAAATTTTTTTTGTCCATATTTATTAAATAAAATAGATTTTGCTTCTTTTGTTGTAAATCTTTCATCATGTAAATATATTGGAATATTAAATTTTTTTAATAATTGTACAGCAAATTTTTTTACTTTAATAGTAGTTTTTTGTTTTTTTCCTCGAATGTTTAAAGGTAATCCAATAATAATTTTTATCGGTTTCCATTCTAAGATTAACTTCTGTATTTCAATCCAATAGGTGTTCTTATTTGCTGGTATACAAGTTAATGTACGGGAAGTTTTAGTTAAATATTCTCCAATTGCTATTCCAATATTTTTTGTTCCAAAATCAAATGCTAAAAGTATCATTTTATATTTTTCCATATTCTATTGTTAGTGCATAAAAATTTTTAATTCCTAATATTCTTATACATTTTCCCCATTTTTCTTCTAAAGAAGTATTAAATAATATATCTTTATTTGCTGTTATTAAAAGCCAATTGTTGTTTAATATTTCTTTTTTTAATTGTTTCCTATTCCATGAGCAATGTCCTAAAATAATTAATAATTTTTTAAATTTTTTTTTTTCGTTTAAATTTTCTAGAATATCTTTTGATGATGTGATTGAAATTTTTTTTGAAACATATATATCTGCGAGAAAATTTTTTTTAAAAGAATGTAGTATTAATCCTTTATTTTTTTCTATAGGACCGCCAAAAATAATTGGATTATTTATTTTCTTAAATATATTTTTTTTGATAGATTTAATTTTAAGTTGTTGAAAAAATTCCTGTATTGTTAAATTATTTATTTTTTTGTTTATTATCACTCCTTTAATTTCTTTTTCAGTATCTTGATATATATATATTATAGTTTGATAAAAAAACGAATGATTCAGTTGAGGCATAGAAATCAAAAGATGATTTTTAAAATTTATAATATTCATTTATATTTTTTCCTGATTTAATCAAAATTTTTTTTTGGAATATTTTTTTTTAATTTTCTTTTATTTTTTTTAAAAAAAAATAAAATTTAAATAAATTTATATTTTATAAAATAATTTTTTCAGTGTAAAATGAATCGTTTTATTTATTCTCATATATATTTTCAGCATAGTTATCAAATCTTGAACATTCTCCATTAAAAGTTAAGCGGATTGTTCCTATCGGTCCATTTCTTTGTTTTCCAATAATTATTTCTGCAATTCCTTTTAAATTAGTTTCTTGATTATAAATTTCATCTCTATATATAAACATAATGACATCTGCATCTTGTTCAATAGATCCAGATTCTCTTAAATCTGAGTTGATAGGTCTTTTATCTGATCTTTGTTCTAATGATCTATTTAATTGAGATAAAGCGATAATTGGAACTTTTAGTTCTTTTGCTAGAGCTTTTAAGTTTCTAGAAATTTCTGTTACTTCTAATGTTCTATTTTCTGTTAAATTTGGAACGTTCATTAATTGTAAATAATCTATCATTATTAAACTAATTCCTTGATGTTTTTTATATATTTTTCTTGATCTTGATCGAATTTCATTAGGTGTTAAGCTAGAAGAATCATCTATATATATATTTTTTTTTTTTAGCAGTATGTTTATTGTGCTAGAAATTCTAGACCATTCTTTATCACTTATTTTACCTGTTCGAATATTTTTTTGTTTTACTCTTGATAAAGAAGATAACATTTTTATCATAATTTGTTCACTAGGCATTTCTAAACTGAAAATTAGTATTGGTTTTTTATACAACATAGAAATATTTTCACATAGATTCATTGCAAAAGTTGTTTTTCCCATAGATGGTCTAGATGCAATAATAATTAATTCAGATGGTTGTAGCCCAAATGTTTTTTCATTAATGTCATGATATCCTGTATCAATACCAGTAATTTTTTTATGTGGTTCTTTAAGGAGTTTTTCGAGATTTGAAACTGTTTTATTGAGGATTTCTTCTATATTTTTTAATTTATTCTTTTTTTTTTTATTTGTTATGGAAAAGATACGTGATTCTAAATAATTTAAGATTTCTGTACTTTTTTTTCCTTTTGAGTTATATCCGATTTTTTTAATTTTATTTCCAGTAGAAATTAATTCGCGAAGAATGGAATTTTCTTTTATTATCTTTGCATAAGCAGAAATATTTGATGTACTAAAAGTGTTTTTTGAGAGTTCAGTTAAATAAGAAAAATCTCCAATTTTTTTTAGTTTTTTTTTTTTTTCAAGAGATTCTGAAAGTGTAATTAAATCTATGGGTTTTCTAGAATTGATCAAGAATTCCATTTCTTCAAAGACTATTTGATGAGAGAGAATATAAAAATCTTTTTTTTTTATCGTTTCAAATATTTTGTCCCATTTTTTATTTTTTAACATTAATCCACCTAAAACTGATTTTTCTGCTTCAATTGAGTGAGGTGGAGTTTTTTGATTAACTATATTTTTATGGTATTTTCTATTTTTTATAGACATAATGAATTTTTTCACCAATATATTTGATATGTAAAATTTTTTGAATATTTATGATTTTAAAACATTTAATTATTTTTTCTTTATTCAAATTTATTTTTTTTAAAAAATAATTTTTTAAAAAATTATTTTAGAGAAATTTAAAATGCATATTATTTTTTTTATATTTAATTAAAAAAAAATTTTGTTTTAATTTTTAATTATATTTTAAAAAATAAAAAAAATGTTTTTTATTGTAGAAATAAAATATTTATTTTTAATAAAAATATATTTTTTTTTTTTTTTTTTTTTTTTTTTTTTTGTTTTTTAAATAGAAATGTTTTTCTAAAAAAATTTTCTTTGAAAGTAGTTTATTTTAATATTTTTTAAATAAATCTTTTAATATTTTTTATTTTCATTAAGATTTATGGAAATATTTATATTGATTTTTTGTATTAAATAATTAGATAATTTTTATAGCAGAGGATTTTGGATTATGGCTAATAGAGGTGTTAATAAAGTAATTTTAATAGGATATTTAGGACAAAATCCAGATATTCGTTATATGTCAAATGGTTCAGCTGTAGTAAATATAAATTTAGCTACTTCAGAAAATTGGAAAGATAAAAATACTGGAGAAAATAGAGAGAAAACTGAATGGCATAAAGTAGTTTTATTTGGAAAATTAGCTGAAATTGCTGGTGAATATTTAAAAAAAGGTTCTCAGGTGTATATTGAAGGTTCTTTACAGACAAGAAAATGGAAAGATAAAAATAATTTAGAAAGATATACTACAGAAATTATTGTGAATATGAATGGTTCTATGCAAATGTTAGGTTCTCGTCAAAATAATTTAGATAATCAAAAAAATGATTTTAAGCAATCTTTTAAAGAGAATGTTATAAATAAAAAAAATTCTATTAACGATGAAAAAAAAATTTTATTACATGATGATTCAAATATAGATTTTGAGGATGAAATTCCGTTTTAAAAAAATAATTTATATATAAAATATTCAGCTTTCGTTTATTTAGAATAATGATTCTATTATCTAATATAACGAAAGTTTGAAAAAATTTTTATTTTAATGAAATATATTTTTTAATTTTTTTTATCAGAATTTTATAAAATAAATTGAAGTTAGATATAAAAGGAGCATGATTTGATTTATCTAAAATAATAGAGTTCTTATTTTTTAAAATATGATCTACAGAATTTTTAATATTTTTTTTAACTATAATATCAAATTTTCCATATATTCTAAATATTGGAATATTTATTTTTTTAATTAATTTTCTTGTATCTATTTTTTTTAAAATTTTTGTGTTGAAATTAAGAGATTGAGTATTTGGTTGTTTATAATTTATAATTTTTTTATATAAAATTTTTATTTTTTTTTCATTTTTTTTAGATAAATTTTTTTGTAAGTTAAGAAAATTTTTAATAGTAATAGGATAATTATAAATTAATTCTTTTTTTAATTTATTAATTTTTTTTATTTTTAATCCTGTCCATGATTTTTTTTTTATAAAACATGGAGAAGAAGAAATTGTAATAAGTAATTTTATCTTTTCTTGAATTTTTAGAGTTAATATAGAAGCTAGTAAACCACCTAAAGACCATCCTATTAAGATAGAATTTTTAGGTATATATAAAATTTTTTTTTGAATAAATTTTTGAAGTTCTAAATAGAAATGATATTTTTTTTTTGGTGTATGTAAATTTAATATTTTTATATTAAAATTTTTTTTTAATTTTTTTTTTAAATAAAACCATATTTTTTTATTAAATCCTAATCCATGTATTAATATTATAGTAAATTTATTTTTCATTTGTATTTTTTTAAAAATTAAATTTATTTATATTTTTATTTTATTATATAAATTTTTTATAAGACATTTCTTTAAATTTAAATTTTTTAATTAAGTGTATATTTAATTTTATTTTTCATATAAAATTAATTTATTCTTATTTTTTCAAATAATCTAAGTAATGATTAAAATATCAGAAAACGCACAAAAGTATATTTCTAATTTACTTTCAAGAAAAAAAAATACACATATTAAAATTTTTATTAAAAATTTAGGTACAAAAAATGCTTCTTGTCATATGGAATATATTGAAATAAATAATCTATCTTCTTTATATAAAGAAATTAAATTTAATGATTTTAATATATATGTTTCTAAACAAGATTTTCCATATTTACAAAATTCAGAAATAAAATTGATTAAGAATAATTTAAATTTTGAATTAATATTAAGCTCTCCTGATTTAAAAAAATCTTTAAATAATAAATTTAATTCTTTACAAGAAGAAATTAATTTTTTTATTGAATTAAATATTAATCCTTTTCTTTTTTCGCATGGAGGAAAAGTAGAATTAATAAAAATTAATAATAAAAATCAAGCAATGATTGAATTTCAAGGCGGTTGTAATGGATGTTCAATGGTAAATACGACGTTAAAGGAAATGGTAGAAAAACGTCTTTTAAATAATTTTCCTAAATTAACTCAAGTAATTGATATTACAAATCATAAACATGATAATAATTCATATTATTAATGATAAATTAGTTTTTTATAGTATTAATTATTAATTAATATGGTTTTTAACAAAATTTTTTGAAAAAATTTAAATAAGAATGATTTATTTTTATATTTTTTATAGATTTTTTGAAAATTTTAAATTTTTAATATATTTTTTAATTTTAAAAGATTAAGAATTTTAAATATATAGTAATTTATTTTTTTAAGTATAGATATTTTTTATATTAATTGTTTTTTTTATTTTTTTTTTATTATTTAAAATTTTTTAATAAATTTTTATTTTTTTTAAAATTTTTGAAATATATGAAATATAAATTTGTAAGAATATTTATTCTTTAAAGCAATATATAATTTTTTACTAAAATTTATTTTTAAATTTATGAGAGAAAATTTGATTTAATGAAAAAAATAATTTTAGATCAAAAAAATAAAATAAAAGTGAAAACAAGACGAACTTTTGCTATTATTTCTCATCCTGATTCAGGAAAAACAACGATTACTGAGAAATTTTTATTAATAGGGAATGTGATTCATGAAGCTGGTTTTATTAAACCTAAGAGATTAAAAAAGCATACTAGATCAGATTGGATGGATATTGAAAAAAAGCGTGGAATTTCTATAAACACTTCTGTTATGCAATTTTCTTATTTAAAACATCATATAAATTTATTAGATACACCTGGTCATGAAGATTTTTCTGAAGATACATATAGAGTATTAACTGCGGTGGATAGTTGTTTAATTGTTATAGATGGTTCTAAAAGTGTTGAATCTAGAACGAAAAAATTAATGAAAGTAGCTCGTATGAAAGAAATTCCAATAATTACATTTATTAATAAAATGGATAGAGATACTCATGATTTTTTGACGATTTTAGATGATATTGAAAAGAAATTAAAAATTTTTTGTGCTCCAATAAATTTACCTCTTGGTTGCGGAAAATCTTTTAAAGGAACGTACAATATTTATAATAATACAATTTCTTTATATAAAAAAAACTCTTTAAAAAAAAAAATATTTAAAAAATTTACATATCTTTTTTTAAAGAAATATTTTCAAAAAAATGAAATTTCAAAGTTTTTTGAAGAGATTGATTTAGTGAAATCTGGTTATAATATTTTTAATAAAAAGAAATTTTTACGAGGAGAAGTGACTCCAGTGTTTTTTGGTAGTGCATTGAATAATTTTGGTATTCAAGAAGTTTTAAAAAAAATTATTTCATGGGCTCCTTATCCTAAAAATAGAAATAGTTTAACTAGAAAGGTATGTGCTTTTGAAAAGTTTTTTTCAGGATTTGTATTTAAAATACAAGCAAATATGAATCTTCGACATCATGATAAAATTGTTTTTATAAGAATTGTATCAGGAAAATATCAAATAGGTATGAGATTTTTTCATGTAAGAACAAAAACTACTAAAGTAATTAAACATGCAATGAATTTTATTGCTGGAGAGAGATTTTTTATTAAAAAAGCTTATCCAGGAGATATTATTGGAATACATAGTACTCAAGACATTAAAATTGGTGATACCTTTACAGAAGGTGAATTAATTAATTTTATAGAAATTCCAAAATTTACTCCAGAATTTTTTAAAATAATTTATTTAAAAAATTCTTTTCAGCATAAAAAATTGTTACGAGGATTAAAACAATTATCAGAAGAAGGAGTAGTAAATTTTTTTAAACCTTTTATAAACAGTTATTTAATTGTAGGAGTTATAGGAAAATTACAATTTGATGTAATCTTAGAAAGATTAAAAAATGAATATCATATTTTTGCAAAATATAAAAAAACTAATGTATCTCTTATTCGATGGATTTCTAGTGCGAACAAAAATTTGTTAGAAAAATTTAAAAAAGAAAATAATTCATTTTTAGCATACGATAGTGATAATGAAATAATTTTTTTTACTACAAATGTTTTTAAATTAAATTTAATTCAAGATAAATATAAAGATATATGTTTTTCAGAGATTAAAAAATTTTAATATTTTTAATATAGATTATTTTTTTGAGAAAATATTTCTCAAAAATTTGAAAAAAATTTTTTTGTGTAAATAAAATATATTATAAGAAATTTTTCTATAATTTTTTTTTTACTTTTAAATACATCAAATTTTTTTACAACATTTTTATATAGATTGAATTATGGCAGAGAAAATAATTTGGAGGAAGTTTAAAAAGAAATTTTATTATATGTAAATTTTTTATAAAATTCTTTAGAAGATATTTAAGGTTTTTGAAGAATATAATAAAAAATTTTAGAAAATTATTTTTTAAATTATTTATAGAATCATTATTTCATGATGATGTTTATTGAATATTACTGTTTAATATTGATTATTTTATCTTTTTTGTAAAAAGTATAGTTTTATATTTGAGAGAATTTTTCAATTTTATTGTATAATGCATTTTTATAATAAAAATATTTAGATTAAAAAAAATCAAAAAATAAAAAAATATACTAAAAAAAATAAATATAAAAAATTTTTAAGTATTCTTTAAAATATTTTAATATCTTCTAAAGCAACTTCTGAAAAATTTAATATAGTTTTTGATAAAATAAAAAATTTATTTTACTATATTTTTCATAATAGGATTTTAGTATGGTTTCCTTACATATAAATGCTAAAAAAAAAGATTTTTCTAATAAAGTGATCATATCAGGAGATCCATTAAGAGTTAAATATATTGCTAAAAATTTTTTACAATCTTCATGTAAAATTAATTCTATACGGTTAATGTTAGGATATACTGGATATTATAAAGACAAAAAAATTTCTGTCATGAGTCATGGAATGGGAATGCCTTCTTTATCAATCTATATTCACGAGTTAGTTAATGAATATTCTGTAAGAAAAATTATTCGTTTAGGTACATGTGGAGGAATTGGTAAATTAGTTAAAATTAAAGATGTAATTATTGCAATGGGTGCGTCTACTGATTCTTCAATCAATAAATTACGTTTTAATAATTATAATTTTACTGCTATTTCTGATTTTAAAATGCTTTATAATGCTTATCAAATTTCTAAAAAAAATCATTTTAATGTTCATATTGGAAATATTTTTTCTACTGATATTTTTTATGGACAAGATGAAAATTTTTTTAATTTATTGAAAAAGTTTAAAATTTTAGGAATAGATATGGAAACTGCAGCTCTATATAGTTTGTCTGCTGAACTAAATTTTAAAGCAATATCAATATGTACTGTTTCTGATTGTATTTTTACTAAAGAAAAAATGTCTTTTAAAGATAGAGAAAGAACTTTGTATAATGCAACTAAGCTTTCTTTAGAATTACTTTTAAGATAAAATTTTATAAAGAAAATTTTTGGTGAGAAAGGGATTCGAACCCTTGATACGAATTTTTTCGTATACACGCTTTCCAGGCGTGCTCCTTAAACCGCTCGGACATCTCACCTTTATTTTTTTTTCTTTTTTTTTTTTTTTTTTTTTGTATCTTTATTATTCTAATAAAAAAATACTGAACGTCAAGATTTTTTATTTATCAAAGTAAATATTTTTTTATAACAAATAGTAAAAAAATTTCATTTCAAAGTTTTTAAATAAAAAATTTTAATAGATGCATCAAAGATGAAATTTAGATAAAATTTTTTTGTATTAACTTGAAAGAAATTATTTATTTTTACATATTAGTTTTTTATATAAAATTTTTTTTTTTAAATAATTTATTTTATGTAGAAAATATTCAATAATTTAACATTATTATATAATATTCATATGAAAAAAAATAAAAATTTGTTTTTAATAGGTCCTATGGGTGCGGGAAAAAGTACTATAGGTAGATATTTATCCAAGAATCTAAAAATGAAATTTTATGATTCTGATCGAGAAATTGAAAAAAGAACCGGAGCAGATATAAATTGGGTTTTCGATATAGAAGGAGAAGAAGGATTTAGAAAAAGAGAATCTAAAATTATTTCTGAATTAACGAATAAACGAGGAATTGTTTTAGCTACTGGAGGAGGAACTGTTCTTTCTAGTAAAAATCGAGAATATCTTTCATCAAGAGGTATAGTTATTTATTTAAATATAACGATTAAAAAACAATTAGCAAGAACAAGAAATGATAAAAATAGACCTTTATTACAAATGAAAGGTTCTTTACAATCTACTTTAGAAAGGTTAGGAGAAGAAAGAAATCATCTATATAGAAAGATTTCTGATATTATAATTAATGCTGATAATTATAGCGCACAAACTATTGTTCAAAATATTATTAAATCTTTAGATTTATAAATATTTATTAATTTACAATAATTTTTATAAGATAATATTATGATAAAAAAAATTTTAGTTCCTTTGAAAGATAAAAGTTATTCAATTATTATTGGTTTTAAAATATTTAATAAAAAAAATTTTTTTTCTTTTTTTAATATAAAAAAAAAATATATTTTAATTACAAATAATACTTTATTAAAATTATGGTCTAATAAAATTATTCAAATTTTAAAAAAAGAAGGAATTAAAATTGATGTAATCTCAATTTCTGATGGAGAAATATATAAATCGATTAAAACAGTAGATTATATTATAAAAGAATTATTAAAAAAGAATCATGGAAGAGATTCTGTTTTAATAGCTTTTGGAGGTGGAGTAATAGGAGATATTACAGGGTTTGTTGCTTCTATTTATCAAAGAGGAATTGATTTTATTCAAATTCCTACAACTTTGCTTTCACAAGTAGATGCATCTATTGGAGGAAAGACTGGAGTCAATCATTTTTTAGGTAAAAATATGATTGGAACTTTTTGGCAACCAAAAATTGTTATTATTGATTTGTTTTTTTTGTTTACTTTATCAAAAAGAGAATTGTTTTCTGGATTTTCAGAAGTTATTAAATATTCTATTAGTTTTGATAAAAAATTTTTTATATGGTTAGAAAAGAAATTTTTAAAATTAATAAATTTAGAAAAAAAGAGTTTATTATATTGCGTACAGAAATGTTGTAAAATTAAAGCAAAAGTAGTGTCTTTAGATGAAAAAGAAAAGAATCTGCGTTCATTTTTGAATTTTGGTCATACTTATGGGCATGCTATTGAATCATATACTAATTATAAAAAATTTTTACATGGAGAAGCTATTTCTATAGGAATGATTTTAGCATCTAAAACTTCTGAAGTGTTGGGATTATTAGATACACAGAAATTAAAAAGAATAATTTCTTTATTTAAAAAATTTCATTTACCTATTTCTCCTCCTGAAAATATGTCTCCTAATGATTATCTTATATATATGAAAAGAGATAAAAAAAATCTTTTAGGTCAATTAAGATTAATTTTACCTAATAGAATTGGAGAAGTAAAAATTTATGATAATATTAATGAAAAAATTATTTTATCTGTAATAAAAAGTTCTTTTTTACAAATATAATTTTTAATAATAATTTTTATTATTATTTTATTATGGTTATAAAAAAAATGAAAAAAATACTTTTATCTCCTTCAATTTTATCAGCTAATTTTACTATTTTAGGAAAAGAAATAAAAAACGTTTTAGAAGCAGGAGCAGATATGATTCATTTTGATGCGATGGATAATCATTATGTTCCTAATTTAACTTTTGGACCGATGATATTGGATTCTATTAGAAAAAATAATATTATTTGTCCAATTGATGTACATATTATGGCTAAACCTGTAGATAAATTAATTCTTTTGTTTGCAAAATCTGGTGCAACTTTTATTACTATTCACCCGGAATCTACTTATCATTTAAATAGAACACTAGATATTATTAAAGAAAATGGATGTAAAACAGGAATCGCTTTAAATCCTACTTCTTCTATTGATATTATAGATTATGTAATAGATAAATTAGATTTAATTCTTGTTATGTCAGTTGATCCTGGTTATCCTCAACAAAAATTTATTTTTAACACTTTGAAAAAAATTGCAGAAATTAAAAGGAAAGTGAATTTAAGTAAACGAAAAATATATATTTCTGTTGATGGAGGAGTTAAAATTTGTCATGTACATTCTTTATTAAAATCAGGAGTAGATATTTTAGTTATGGGTTCTTATATTTTTAAAAATTTAAATTATGAATTAGTTATTAAAAATATTCGACATGAAATAAATAATTTTTATAGTGAATAACTGTTAAAAATTTTTACTTTAATTAAAAATTAAAAAATATAATGAAAAAAAAAAAATTAACATTATTTAGTGCCATTCAACCTTCAGGAAATTTAACGATAGGGAATTATATTAGTGTTTTAAGATATTGGAAATATTTACAAAAAGATTATAAATGTATTTTTTGTATTGCTGATTTACATTCTTTAACTTCTTTTAAAAAAAAAAAAGAAAATTTATCGATAAAGAAGTCTATTTTGGATACTTTAGCATTATATTTAGCGTGTGGTGTTGATCCAAATCAAAGTATTGTTTTTATACAATCTTCCGTAAGTGAACATTCGGAATTAAATTGGGTGTTAAGTTGTTATTCTTCTTATCAAGAATTAACTCGAATGACTCAATTTAAAAGTAAAATTTTAGATTATCGAAGACACATTAATTCTGGTTTATTTAATTATCCTGTATTGATGGCATCTGATATTCTTTTATATAAAACAGATAAAGTGCATGTTGGAGAAGATCAAAAGCAACATATAGAATTAACTAGAAATATAGCAAATAAATTTAATTCTATTTATGGAAAAATATTTAAAATTCCTGATATCCTTATTTATAAGTCGGGTGCGAGAATTATGTCTTTATTAGATCCTAAGAGAAAAATGTCAAAATCTGATAAGAATGTTAAAAGTACAATCTTTTTATTGGAAGACCCTCAAGATATTTTTTTAAAAATTAAATCTTCTGTTACAGATTCTGATTTACCTCCAAAAATAGTTTTTGATATGTATAAAAAACCTGGAATATCTAATTTATTAATAATTTTATCTACTTTAAGTGGAATTTCTTTATGTGAATTAGAAAAACATTTTTTGGGAAAATCATATTTTGAGTTAAAAAAAGAAGTGTATAATATTGTAGAAAAAAATATTTTAAAAATTCAAAAAAAGTTCTTTTTTTATCGAAATAAAAAGAAATTATTATATAAAATATTTTCTGAAGGATCTTATAAAGCGTCTAAAATAGCGAAAAAAACTTTAGCAAAAATATATAAAGTTTTAGGATTATTTAAAAAATATCAATGAAATTTCATGTTTTATATATTTTAATAAATTTTTATTAAAATATATAAAAATTTTTTATTTTTTTAAAATTTTTTTATATGAATTTTTACTTAAAAAATATAAAACAATAAAAATTAAAAATACGATAAAATATAGTATATTAGAAATAATTAAAGAAAATTTTACGCCTTTATATTTTACTATAGGAGATGTAATTATGAATGTTAATAAAGTTCCAATTGTTCCTGAAAATAAAGTCAAATTAATTATTTTAGGAGAAGGATTTTTTGTTTGTATAGATGATAAAATAATAATTGAACTATATATTGAGCTTGAAAAAAACCCTAATAAAGATATTAATATTAAAGAAAAAATATAATTTGTATTTTGAATAAAACAAAACATAATTATTGTAGATAATCCAGATATATAGATAATACTTTTTTTTAAATTAAAAAATTTTAAAAAATAACTAAAAAACCACATTCCGATCATATAGCTTATCCAAAAACTGCTAATAATTTTTCCAGATTGTTCAATTTTTATATGCATATATTTAGATGAATATTCAGGAACCCAGGATATAAATCCTAATTGTCCTAAAATATATATTAAAGCAGAAAAATACAATAAAGTTGTATTTATTGTAAAATTTTTTTGATTATCTTTTTCTTTTTTTATAATAAATTTTGGAAATTTGATATATTGAGAAATAAAAAAAATTGTAAAATATATAAAATTAATTAAGCAGTATATATATTTTGGTTTTATATGATATGAAGTAAAAAAAATATTTATTATGGGAAAAATTGTTCCAGATATACTAAAAAATGAATCCATGATTAACATTTTTTCTAGACGTGATTCTTCATGATATAGATGAGTGATTAAAAAAGTACCTATAGATAATGTAATTCCAGAAATAAATCCGAAGATAAATATACTACAAGAAAAAATTATTAAATTATTTGTTAAAATTAATATAATTGTTGTAAAAAATATGATTATAAATCCAAAAAATAATTGTTTTTTTAATGAAAGAAGTTCTATAAACCATGCATGCAAGAAAATTGAAATTAAAATTCCAAAATTTAAAAAATTAAAAATATTGCTTGCTTGTGTAATAGAAATATTAAATTGTTTTGATAAACTTTGTATTATTAGACCTGTCATAGTTACTAATGCACCTATAAATGCATAGGATAAAAAACTAATCCAAGTTAATTTAATTAGATCTTTATTTTTCATTTTTGCAATTTTTAAAAGTATCATTACAATGGATGATAGTTAATATACATTATTTTTCTTATAAAAAAAAATTTATATTTATGAAAATAGAGTTTTTTAAAAAAAAGAATTTATTCTAATAAAATTGTTTTTAAAATTTTTTTTTTAAAAATTATATATTTTATATTTATTTTTTGATAATTTTATAATAAAAAATATTTTAAAAATTTATTTTTATATATAAATTTTTAAGATGATATAAATTTTTTAAAGTGTAGGAGATTTTTTTGATTTATACTGTAATTATTACAAGTTCTGTATATAGTGTAGAAAATTCAATTAGTGCATTATTATTTTCACGTGCATTAATTATGAGACGAATACATTTTATAAAAAATATTTTTTTTTATTGTGATGGAGCGTTACATGCAAATAAATTTTTATTTTTTAATAAAAAAGATATAGATATTAGAAGGAAATGGATAATTTTTAGTTTAAAAAATAAAATTAAATTGCATGTTTGTTATAGTTCTTTACTAAAACAAGGAATTATAGATTTTAAAAAATTTTTTAGAAAAAATACTTCAGTAGGAAATTTAGATATTTTTTTTAGAATTTCTAGTTTAGAGAAATTATCAAGGGATATTCAAAAATCTGATCGAGTAATAAAGTTCTAATTTTTTTATTATTTTTTTTATATTTTTTTGAGGTATTAAAAGTATTTTAATGAAAACTACAGTTGCCGTTATTTTTTCACATGCTCCTTATGGAAATGTGATTGGTGAAGAAGGTTTAAATTTAGCTATTTCTTTAACTTCATATATTCAAAAAATAGGTATTTTTTTTTTGAGTGATGGAATTTTTCAAATTTATAAAAAAAAAATTACAGAAAAATCTTATTTTTCTGATTATAGTCATAAATTTAAAATGTTATTTTTTTTAGGAGTTAAAAATTATTATTGTGAAAAAAGTTCTTTAAAAAATAGAGGTATTTTAAATTTAAAAAATTTCTTTTTGAAAGTCAAGGTATTAAATACAAAAAAATTTATGAAAAAAGTAAATGCATTTAATCATATTTTAACTTTTTAAGGAGATTTTATGTTGCATATTTTAATAAATACTCCTTTTAGAAGTGATATAAAATTACTTATTAATTCTCTTTCAAAAAAAGATGATTTAATTACAATTCAAGACGGTGTAATATTTTCTATTATAAATAATATTTTTTTAAAAAATTTTACTTTAAAAACTAAAAGAAATTATGTTTTATTAAATGATTTATATATAAGAGGAATTAACATTTTAAATGTTTCAAAATTGTTTATTCCAGTTGATTATGAGGGTTTTGTTATTTTAACTGAAAAACATCCTAAACAATTATTTTGGTAATATATAAATAAAATGTATTGAAATTATTTAAAATTTTTTTAAATTAAAATTGGAAATATTATGGTTACTTTAAATCAATTAGTGAGAAAATCTAGAAAGAAAAAGAAATTTAAAAGTAATGTTCCAGCATTATCTAAATGTCCACAAAAAAGAGGTGTTTGTTTAAGAGTGTATACTACCACTCCTAAAAAACCAAATTCTGCTCTTAGAAAAGTTTGTCGAGTACGATTAACTAATGGATTAGAAGTTACAGCTTATATAGGTGGAGAAGGTCATAATTTGCAGGAACATTCAGTTGTATTGATTCGCGGAGGTAGAGTAAAAGATCTACCGGGAGTAAGGTATCATATTGTTCGAGGCGCTTTAGATTGTTCCGGAGTAAAAGAAAGAAAAAATGGGCGTTCAAAATATGGAGTTAAAAGAAAGAAAACTTAAATATAGTTAAATTACAAAAATTTTTACTTTAACAAAGGAGAGACTATGCCTCGTCGTAAAGTGATTGGTTCTAGAAAAATATTACCGGATCCGATGTTTTCTTCTGAACTTCTAAGTAAATTTATTAATATACTTATGGTAAATGGAAAAAAATCTCTTGCAGAAGTAATTGTTTATAACGCTTTAAAAGAATTATCAAAAAAAACAGGAAAAGATCCTTTAGATTCTTTTGAAAGTGCATTAGAAAAAGTTCGTCCAGTAGTTGAAGTAAAATCTAGAAGAGTAGGTGGATCAACTTATCAAGTTCCAATAGAAGTTCGTCCAGTACGTCGTAATGCATTAGCTATGAGATGGATTATATCATCAGCTAGAAAAAGAACAGATAAATCAATGTCTATTAGATTATTGAACGAGTTATTTGACGCAATATCTAATAAAGGAAATGCTGTTAAGAAAAAAGAAGAAGTACATAAAACAGCAGAAGTTAATAAAGCTTTTGCACATTATCGTTGGTAATAAAAATCTTAAGGAATAGAATGGCACGATTGACACCTATTAAAAATTATAGAAATATTGGAATTAGCGCGCATATAGATGCTGGTAAAACAACGACTACAGAAAGAATTTTATTTTATACTGGAGTTAATCATAAGATTGGTGAAGTACATGATGGAGCAGCGACAATGGATTGGATGGAACAAGAACAGGAAAGAGGTATTACTATTACTTCTGCTGCAACTACAGCTTTTTGGTCAGGAATGGCGAATCAATATTCTCCTCATCGAATTAATATAATAGATACTCCAGGTCATGTAGATTTTACTATTGAAGTTGAACGTTCAATGAGGGTTCTAGATGGAGTAATTATGATATATTGTGCTGTTGGAGGGGTCCAACCACAATCTGAAACTGTTTGGCGTCAGGCAAATAAATATCATGTTCCAAGAATTGCTTTTATAAATAAAATGGATCGTTTAGGAGCAAATTTTTTTAATGTAGTAAATCAAATTCAGAAAAGATTAGGAGCTCAACCAATTCCAATACAGTTACCAATTGGTTCAGAAGAGAATTTTATTGGAATTGTAGATTTAATTAAAATGAAAGCTATTTATTGGGATAAAAAAGATAAAGGAATTACTTTTGTTTACAAGGATATTCCAAAAAATTTATTATTACAAGCTCAAGAATGGAATAATAAAATTATTGAATTGGTAGCTGATTTTAGTGAAGATTTAATGAATAAATATTTTAATGAAGAAAGTTTTTCTGAAAAAGAAATTAAAGAGGTATTAAGAAAAAAATCTTTAAAAAATGAGATTATTTTAATAACTTGTGGATCGTCTTTTAAGAATACAGGTGTTCAAGCATTGTTAGATTCTGTTATTGATTATCTTCCTTCACCAATTGATGTCAATTATGTCAATGGAGTTTTAAATGATTCTAAAAATACTCCCGCTATTAGAATTGCTAAAGATAAAGAACCTTTTTCTGCTCTTGCTTTTAAAATTTCTACTGATCCTTACGTTGGAAACTTAACTTTTTTTAGAGTTTATTCAGGGATTATTCGTTCTGGAGATACAATTTTTAATCCTATTAAAGATAAAATGGAGAGATTAGGAAGAATAGTTCAAATGCATGCGAATAAAAGAGAAGAAATAAAAGAAGTTTTTTCAGGAGATATAGCTGCAGCAATTGGTTTAAAAGATGTGAGTACAGGAGATACTTTATGTGATCCAGATAATGTTATAATTTTAGAAAAAATGGAATTTCCTGAACCAGTTATTTCCATTGCTGTTGAGCCTAAAACAAAGGTTGATCAGGAAAAAATGGGTATTGCATTAAATAGATTAGCAAAAGAAGATCCATCATTTAAGGTTTGGACTGATCAGGAATCAAATCAAACAATTATTGCTGGTATGGGAGAATTACATTTAGAGATAATTGTTGATCGTATGAAAAGAGAATTTAAGGTGGATGCAAATATAGGAAAACCACAGGTTGCTTATAGAGAAACAATTAGTATTGAAGTAAAAAATGTTGAAGGAAAATATATTAAACAATCTGGAGGTCGTGGTCAATATGGACATGTTGTAATAGATATTTTCCCTTTAGAACCTGGATCTGATGGGTATCAATTTATTGATAAAATTAAAGGAGGAGTAATTCCAGGAGAATATATTCCTGCAGTAGATAAAGGCATTCAAGAACAATTAAAATTTGGTCCATTAGCAGGATATCCAGTCGTTGATGTTGGAATTAGATTAAATGATGGTTCATATCATGATGTAGATTCTTCTGAAATTGCTTTTAAATTAGCTGCTTCTATTGCGTTTAAAAAAGGATTTAAAAATGCAAAACCAATTTTATTAGAACCAATCATGATTGTAGAAGTAGAAACTCCTGAAGAATATATGGGAGATGTTATTGGTGACTTAAATCGTAGAAGAGGTATTATTGAAAATATGATGAATAATAATAATATAAAGATTATCAAATCTTTAGTACCTTTATCAGAAATGTTTGGATACGCTACTGATTTACGTTCTCAAACTCAAGGGAGAGCTTTGTATTCAATGGAATTTTTAAAGTATTCTCAAGCACCTAATAATATTGCTGAAGAGATTATTAATAAGAAAAAATAAAAAATATTTTAAAAAAAAAAGAAATTGTTATTTTATATTTTATTGAAAGGAAAATTATGTCAAAAGAAAAATTTGAACGGGTAAAAGTGCATATCAATGTTGGAACTATAGGTCACGTTGATCATGGTAAAACAACGTTAACTTCAGCTATTACAACTGTTTTATCTAAAAATTATGGTGGATCAGCACGTGCATTTGATCAAATTGATAATGCTCCAGAAGAGAAAGCACGAGGAATTACAATTAATACCTCACATGTAGAATACGATACTAAAAGTAGACATTATGCGCATGTAGATTGTCCAGGACATGCTGATTATATTAAAAATATGATTACAGGTGCTGCTCAAATGGATGGAGCAATACTTGTTGTTGCTGCTACTGATGGTCCTATGCCTCAAACTCGTGAACATATTTTACTTGGAAGACAAGTAGGTGTTCCTTATATTGTTGTTTTTTTAAATAAATGTGACATGGTAGATGATGAAGAACTTTTAGAATTAGTAGAAATGGAAGTCAGGGATCTTTTAACACAATATGATTTTCCAGGAGATGATACTCCGATTGTTCGTGGATCTGCTTTAAAAGCTTTGGAGGGTGATCCTAAATGGGAATCTAAAATAATAGATTTAGCAAATTTTTTAGATAATTATATACCTGAACCAAAAAGAGCTGTAGATGGATCTTTTTTATTACCTATTGAAGATGTTTTTTCAATTTCAGGACGAGGTACTGTGGTTACTGGAAGAGTTGAAAGAGGTATTATAAAAGTTGGAGAAGAAGTAGAAGTAGTAGGAATTAAACCCACTACTAAAACAATTTGTACTGGTGTGGAAATGTTTAGAAAATTATTAGATGAAGGTCGTGCTGGTGAAAATATTGGTGTATTATTGAGAGGAATAAAACGTGATGATATAGAAAGAGGTCAAGTTTTATCTAAACCAGGAAGTATTTTACCGCATATAAAATTTGAATCTGAAGTTTATGTTTTATCAAAAGAAGAAGGTGGAAGACATACTCCATTTTTTAAAGGATATAGACCACAATTCTATTTTAGAACAACTGATGTTACAGGATTTGTTGAATTACCAAAAGATACAGAAATGGTTATGCCTGGAGATAATGTAAAAATTACTGTCACTTTAATTAATCCAGTAGCAATGGAAGAAGGATTACGTTTTGCTATCAGAGAAGGAGGAAGAACTGTGGGTGCCGGAGTAGTTTCTAAAATAATTAGTTAATTTTTAATTTAATTTAAATAAAATTTTCGTTTATTTTTAATAAAAATCAAGAAAAGAGTGGACTTTTCTTGATTTTTTTTTGCGATATTTTTTTATTTCTTTTCACAAAAATTAGTTTTTTATTTTTTTTTTTTTTTTAAAATTATATATTTAGTATTAATTTGTAAAAATATTACTTTTATAATATTATTTAAATAATAATCAATAATTTTTGATTTTTTTAGTTTTTTTTAAAATTCTAATATACAGTAATTGTTTTATTAGAATAAATTATTCTAAAATACTCTCTAATTTATAAAAGAGAGTGATTTTTAGTTTTTATTATAATCCAATAATTGGAGTTCTGATATTATGCAGAACCAAAGAATTAGAATACGTCTTAAAGCTTTTGATCACAAGTTAATAGATTATTCTACTGCAGAAATTGTTGCAACAGCAAAAAGAACAGGAGCACAAGTATGTGGTCCAATTCCTTTGCCTACAAAAAAAGAAAAATTTACTATTTTAGTTTCTCCTCATGTAAATAAAGATGCGCGTGATCAGTATGAAATTCGCACTCATAAAAGATTAATTGATATTGTTGAACCGACTGAAAAAACTGTAGATGCTTTAATGAGATTAGATCTTGCTGCTGGAGTTGATGTGCAGATAAGTTTAGGTTAATAACTTTATTTTAGGAGTTTATAAAACTGTGTTTGGATTAGTTGGTAAAAAGCTTGGAATGACTAGAATTTTTAGTGAAGATGGAGGATCTATTCCTGTAACTGTTGTTGAAATTACTGAGAATAGAGTAACACAAATTAAAAACCAGTCTTTAAAAAAATTTTTAACAATACAATTAACAACAGGAATTAAAAAGTTTAATGCTTTAAATAAGCCAAAATTAGGTCATTTTAAAAAAAATAATATTTTACCTGGACGTGGTTTGTGGGAGTTTAAAGTATCTCAGGAAGATAATTTTACAGTAGGTCAAAAAATTTCTGTTGATTTTTTTAAAGATTATAAAAAAGTGGATATTACAGGAATTTCTAAAGGTAAAGGATTTTCTGGAACAATTAAACGTTGGAATTTTTCTTCTCAAGATTCTTCACATGGAAATTCTTTATCTCATAGAGCTCCTGGATCTATTGGTCAAAATCAGACTCCTGGAAGAGTTTTTAAAGGAAAAAAGATGGCCGGTCATTTAGGGAATAAAAAAGTTACTGTACAAAGTTTGTCTATTATAGAAATAAATTCTCAAGAACAATATCTTTTAGTTAAGGGTTCAGTTCCTGGAGCTTTAGGTGGAAATTTAATTATTAGGCCAGCGGTTAAAAAAAGTTAAGGAGAATACAAAATGGAAGTAAAATTACAAGATACAAAGGAATTGATTAGAGTTTCTGAGTTAATTTTTAAATGTAGTTTTAATGAATTTTTAGTTAATCAAGTTTTAAAGTCTTATTTAATTTCTAAAAGACAAGGAAATAAAGCACAAAAAAGTCGTTCGGAAGTTTCTGGATCAGGGAAAAAACCTTGGCGTCAAAAAGGTACAGGTAGAGCACGTGTGGGTTCTATTAGAAGTCCTCTTTGGCGTTCCGGGGGAGTGACTTTTGCTGCAAAAAAAAGAAATTATTTTCAAAAAATTAATAAAAAAATGTATCGTGGTGCAATGAAATGTATTTTTTCTAAATTAGTTGTTCAAAAACGTTTGATTGTTTTTAAAAATTTTGATTTAAATTTTCCTAAAACGAAACATTTAATAAAAAAATTAAAAAAGTTTCATATTAATAATAGTGTAGCAATTATACAAAAAAATTTATCTAAAAAGTTATTATTAGCATCGAGAAATTTATATCAAGTAAAAGCAGTAGGAGTAAATTTTGTTAATCCTGTGATGTTATTAAAATATGAAAATATTTTAATGACTTTATCAGCTTTAAAAAATCTTGAGGAAAAGTTTTCATGATTAATCAAGAGTTTTTATTTCAGACAATATTTTCTTTTCATATTTCTGAAAAATCTAATGGATGTAAAGGTAAAAATAACATTCTTGTTTTGAAAGTTTCTAAAAATTCTACTAAGCGTGAAATAAAATTATCTGTGATAAAAATGTTTCAATTAAAAGTAAGAAAAGTAAATATTTTGAATGTTAAAGGTAAAAAAAAACGTAAAGGAAAAGATATTATTATAAAAAAAAATTGGAAAAAAGCTTATGTTTTTTTACAACCAAATCAAAATTTAGATTTTTTAAATAATTAATTTTAAATAAATTAGAGAAATTTTATTTATGACAATTGTTAAATGTAAACCTACTTCTCCAGGGCGTCGTCATGTTATTAAAGTTGTACACTCTTTTTTACATAAAGGTAAACCTTTTTATAAGTTATTAAAAAAGAATAATAAAAATGGAGGTAGAAATAATCAAGGTAGAATAACAACTCGTCATATAGGTGGTGGTCATAAAAGAGCATATCGTATTATTGATTTTAAACGAAATAAAGATAATATTTTAGCAAATGTCATACGTTTAGAATATGATCCAAATCGTTCTTCACATATTGCTTTAATATTATATAAAGATGGTTCTTATAGTTATATTTTAGCTCCCAAAGGAATTCAAGTAGGTGATACTGTTTGTTCTGGAGATTTTGTTGAAATTAAAATAGGTAATTCTTTACCAATGAAGAATATTCCTGTGGGTTCCTTGATTCATAATGTAGAATTAAAACCGGGAAAAGGTGGTCAACTTGCTCGTTCTGCTGGGAGTTATTTACAAATAATTTCAAAAGAGGAAAAATATATTAGCGTTCGTATGCGATCTGGAGAAATTAGAAAAATTTTATCTATTTGTAGGGCAACTATTGGTGAAGTGGGTAATTCTGAACATATGTTGAAAGTTTTTGGAAAAGCGGGGGTTTCTCGTTGGAAAGGAATTAGACCGACTGTACGTGGGACAGCTATGAATCCTGTAGATCACCCACATGGTGGTGGAGAGGGAAAAAATTTTGGGAAACATCCTGTCACTCCTTGGGGAGTTTCAACGAAAGGAAAAAAAACAAGAAAAAATAAAAGAACAAAGAAATTTATTATTCGTTTTCGTAAACGATAGTTTAAAATAGGAAAAGAAAATGCCTCGTTCTTTAAAAAAAGGGCCTTATATTGATAAAAGTTTGTTTAAAAAAATAGAATTATTTCGTTCTCAAAAAAATAAAAAACCTATTAAAACTTGGTCAAGAAGATCCACTATTTTTCCAAATATGATTGGTTTTACTATTTTAGTTCATAATGGGAAAAGACATATTCCTGTTTTTATTACAGAAGAAATGGTAGGTCATAAGTTAGGTGAATTTTCTATTACAAGAACTTATAGAGGTCATGTTGCTGATAGAAAAATTAAGAAACGTTAATTTTTTATAAAAATGGAGATAGAAATTTGAAAGTTTTAGCTAAATGTAAAAAAGTTCGTTCTTCTGCTCAAAAATTACGTTTAATCGCAAATTTAGTTCGTGGAAAAAAAGTTGATCAAGCAATAAATATATTAAATTTTTCTAATAAAAAAGCGTCATTACTTATTAGAAAAGTATTAGAATCTGCACTTTCTAATGCAGAAAATAATTATGGAATGGATATTGATTTACTTAAAGTAAGTGAAATTTTAGTAGATCAAGGCCCAACAATGAAAAGAATGATGCCTAGAGCTAAAGGCAAAGCAGATCAGATATTAAAACGCACTAGTCATATTAAAGTTGTATTATCAGATTGATAATGTTGGAGACATATAATTATGGGGCAAAAAGTACATCCGAACGGTATGCGATTAGGAATTATAAAAAAGTGGAATTCAATATGGTTTTCTAACAGTAAAAATTTTTCTAGTTATTTAAACAATGATTATCAAGTACGTCAATTTTTAATGAAAAAATTATCTCGTGCTTCAGTATCAAAAATTATTATTGAGAGATCTCCGAAATTTATTAAAATAATCATACATACTGCAAGACCTGGAATTGTAATTGGAAAAAAAGGGGAAGATATAGAAAATTTAAGAAAAGTTGTATCTCATATTTCTAAAGTACGATCTCAAATAACAATTTCCGAGATTAGGAAACCTGAATTAGATGCAAAATTAGTTGCTGATAATATTGTTTCACAGTTAGAAAGAAGAGTGATGTTTCGAAGAGCAATGAAGAGAGCTATTCAAAATTCTATGAGACATGGAGCAGAAGGGATAAAAGTAGAAATTAGTGGAAGATTAGGTGGAGCAGAAATAGCTAGAACAGAGTGGCAAAGAGAAGGTCGTGTTCCATTACATACTTTAAGAGCAGATATTGAATATAGTTCTTTAGAAGCTCATACAACATATGGCGTTGTTGGTGTGAAAGTTTGGATATTTAAAGGAGAAATTTTAGGGGGTATGCCAAAAAGTGAAACAAATGTCAAATTTCAAGAAAATATAAAAAAAAATAAAAGAACACGTTAAATAAGGAAATTATTTTATGGTTAAATTAATTCCTAGAAAAAGTAAATATCAAAAGATGCATAAAGGAAGAAATAGAGGAATGTCTTTAAGTTCGTGTTTACTTTTTTCTCCATTTGGATTAAAAGCAATTACGCGTGGTCGTATTACTGTTTCTCAGATTGAAGCAGGTAGAAAATCTATTGTTGGATTTCTTAAAAGAGTTGGAGTATTAAGAATATGTGTTTTTCCGGATAAACCTATCACTCAAAAACCGATAGAAGTAAGAATGGGAAAAGGGAAAGGAAATGTAGAATATTGGGTTTCTTTGGTAAAACCAGGAAAAATAATATATGAATTAAGTGGAGTTTCAGAAGATCTTGCTCGATCTGCTTTAAAATTAGCATCAGCAAAATTACCAGTGAAAACGATGTTTGTTTTAAAAATGGAAAATGTATGAAATTAAATGAATTGAGAAAAAAAACACTTCAAGATTTACATGTAGAATTAATAAGTTTGTTAAGAGAAAAATTTAATTTAAAAATGCAATTTTTTTCTAAAAAATTACAAAATACTCATTTATTAAAAAAAAATAGAAGAAAAATAGCTATTATAAAAACTTTGTTAGCTGAACAGGAAAAAAGATATGTCAGAAAAAAGTAAATTTTTACAAGGATATGTAAAAAGTAATTCTATGAAAAAAACTATTACAGTTATTATTGAAAGATTTATTAAACATCCAATATATAAAAAATTTATTAAAAAAAGAACGAAGTTACATGTACATGATGAAAAAAATCAATGTTCTGTTGGTGATAAAGTTTTGGTAAGAGAATGTCGTCCGATTTCTAAAACAAAATCATGGATTTTAGTTGAAGTGATCAAGAAAAATATTTTTTAAAAAATTTTTGTTTAGAAAGTTTTTTTATTATTATAAAATAATATAAGGTTTTTATATATATGATTCAAGAACAAACGATATTAAATGCTGCAGATAATTCTGGTGCTCGTTCTGTAATGTGCATTAAAGTTTTAGGTGGTTCAAAAAAGAGATATGCAAATATTGGAGATGTTATAAAAATTGCTGTTAAAGAAGCTACTCCTCGAGGAAAGGTAAAAAAAGGAGAGGTTTTAAAAGCTGTGATTGTACGAACAAAGAAAGGTATTAGAAGAATAGATGGATCTGTAATTAGATTTGATAGTAATTCTTGCGTTGTTTTGAATAATAATGAACAACCTATTGGAACTCGTATTTTTGGTCCAGTAACACGTGAATTACGAGTAGAAAAATTTATGAAAATTATATCTTTAGCTCCTGAAGTTTTATAAAAAGATTAAATTTTAAGGATAAAAAAATGGCTTCTAAGATTCGTTTAAATGATAAAGTGATTGTTATAACAGGGAAGGATAAAAAAAAAATTGGAATTATCAAAAAAGTTTTTTTAAAAAAAAAAGTTATTGTAGAAGGAATTAATATTGTTAAAAAACATCAAAAACCGATTCCTTCACAAAAGCAAAAAGGTGGTATTTTAGAAAAAGAATCTTATATTCATATTTCTAATATAGCTATTTTAAATCCTCAGACTAAAAAACCTGATAAAATAGGATTTAGATTTGAAAATGGTAAAAAAGTACGTTTTTTCAAATCTAATAATCTTTTAATAGAGTAATTGGAATATAGAAATGAAAGATATGTTAAGTTTTTATAAAAAAAAAATTATTCCAGAATTTTTGGAAAAATTTAATTACACTTCTATTATGCAAGTACCTAAGATAGAAAAAATTTCTTTAAATATAGGTGTAGGTGATGCGTTTTCTAATAAAAAAAGATTAGATTGTGCAATTTCTGATTTGACTTTAATTTCTGGACAAAAACCTTGTATAACTCAAGCTAAAAAGTCTATTTCAGGGTTTAAAATTAGAAAGGGATATGCAATTGGATGTAAGGTTACATTACGTGGTTTAAGGAAATGGCATTTTTTAAATAAATTAATTAATATTGCTATTCCGAGAATTAGAGATTTTCGAGGTTTTTCAAAAAAATCTTTTGATGGATTTGGAAATTATACTCTTGGAATTAAAGAACAAATAATTTTTCCTGAAATTGATTATGAAAAAATTGATCATATTCGAGGCTTTAATATTACAATTGTCACTACTTCAAGATCTAATGAAGAATCTTTATTTTTATTATCTAGATTTAATTTTCCTTTTCGAAAATAATTGTATAAGGATTTATTTTCTATGACAAAGAAATCAGTCAAAGCAAGAGAGTGTAAAAGAACGTATTTAGTAAAAAAATTTTATAAAAAAAGAATGTATTTAAAGTCTGTAATTCTGAATTTAAAATTATCAAAAGAAGAACGTTTGAAGGCTGTTTTTGAATTACAAAAATTACCTAGAGATTCTAGTTCTTCTCGTAAAAGAAATCGCTGCTCTTTGACTGGAAGACCACATGGATTTTTAAGAAAATTTGGTTTAAGTCGGATTAAATTAAGAGAAGCAGCAATGAGAGGAGAAATTCCAGGTTTAAGAAAATCTAGTTGGTAAAATATTTTTTTATAATTATATATTAGGAAATATATTATGAGTATGCAGGATCCTATAGCAGATATGTTTGTGAGAATTAAAAACGGTCAGTTTGCTAAAAAAATTTCTGTTAAGATTCCATTTTCTTATTTTAAACAAGAAATTGCTATATTATTACAAAGAGAAGGTTATATTAAACAAATTTTATCAAAAAAATCTTTAAAACCGTATTTAGAAATTTTTTTAAAATATTTTGAAGGAAAACCAGTTATAGAACAAATTGTAAGAGTGAGTAAACCTGGTTTAAGAGTATATAAAAATAAAGATCATATACCGAGTGTTATGAACGGTTTAGGGATTGCAATTATTTCTACTTCAAAAGGAATTTTATCTGATAAAGAAGCGAAAAAAAAAGGTGTTGGCGGTGAAATTATTTGTTATGTTTCGTAAATTAATTAGGGGAAAGAATGTCTAGAATTGCTAAGCGTTCCATTATTGTTCCTGATAATGTTATTGTGAAAATTGATAAGAAAAAAATAATTGTAAAAGGAGAAAAAGGAAGATTAAAACGTATTTTACATCGTTTAGTTGAAATTTTTTATAAAAATAATATTCTTTCTTTTAAGTCTAGAATTTCTTCTAAAAAAGGGTGGATGCATGCTGGAACTACTCGTTCTTTAGTTAATTCAATGATTATTGGAGTTACTAGCGGATTTTTTAAACAGTTAAATTTAGTTGGAGTAGGATATCGATTTTCTTTGGAAGGCCAGAAAAAAATTGTTATGTCATTAGGGTATTCTCATAATATTGTATATATTCTTCCACTAGGAGTATCAGCACAATTAAAATCTCAAACAGAAATTATTGTTCATGGAATAGATAAACAGTTAGTTGGTCAAGTTTCAGCGAATTTAAGAAGTTATCGTAAGCCTGATGCATATAAAGGAAAAGGAATACGTTATTTAAATGAATTTGTTAAAACTAAAGAGGCAAAGAAAAAATAATGAAGACGATTCAAAATAGAAATATTATGCGTAAAAAAAGATCTTTAAGAATTCGTTCAAAATTAAAAAGATCTCGTTCTATACGTTTAGTTGTACATCGTACTTCTCGTCATATATATGCTCAAATTATTTCTGAAAATAATTTTTCTATATTAGCACATGCATCTACTTTAGATAAAAGTGTTAGAAATCAGTTAAAGTATACTGGAAATAAAAAATCTTCTAAAATTATTGGAAAAATAATAGCGCAAAGAGCTTTAAAAAAAGGAATTAAAAAAGTGTCTTTTGATCGTTCTGGATTTAAATATCATGGCAGAATACAATCATTAGCTAATTCTGCGCGTAAATTTGGACTTCAGTTCTAAGGTAAAATTATTATATGGTTAATAATATTGAAAAAAAAAATGTTGGAGAATTACAAGAAAAATTAATTACTGTAAATAGGGTTTCAAAAACTGTTAAAGGAGGGAGAATTTTTTCTTTTACAGCGTTAACTGTTGTAGGGAATAAAAATGGAAAAGTAGGATTTGGATATGGAAAAGCTAGGGAAGTTCCATTTGCAATTCAAAAAGCTATGGAAAAAGCTAGGCGTAATATGATTAGTTTTAAAATAGTAAATAAAACTTTACAATATCCTATTCAAGCATCTTATACTAGTTCAAAAATATTTATGAAACCAGCATCTGAAGGAACAGGAATTATTGCAGGTGGAGCTATGAGAGCTGTTTTTGAAGTAGCTGGCGTTCAAAATGTTTTAGCAAAAACTTATGGTTCAACAAATCCAATTAATGTTGTTAGAGCGACTATTAATGGATTATTATGTATGAAATCTCCAAGAGATATTGCTAAAAAAAGAAATAAATCTATTAAAGAAATATTTGAGTAAATACAAATGGAAAAATTTTTTATTATTAAACAAATTAAAAGTAGTATCGGAATACTTCCTAAACACAAATTAATTTTGAAAGGTTTAGGTTTACGTCATATTAATCACGTTGTTAAAAGACCGAAAAATAAGTCAATTCAAGGAATGATAAGAAAAATATTTTATATTTTAGAAGTAAGATAAACGAGGTTTTTATGTATTTAAATACTGTTTTTAAATGTTGTAGAAATAAAAAAAAAAAACGTTTAGGTAGAGGAATAGGTTCTGGTTTAGGAAAAACTTCTGGTAGAGGACATAAAGGACAAAAATCCAGAACCGGAAGTAGTATTCGTAAAGGTTTTGAGGGCGGACAAACTCCATTTTATAGAAGAATTCCAAAATTTGGTTTTATTTCTCGTAAAAAAAAATATCAAAAAGAAGTCAGATTATCTGAGTTATCTTTGTTTAAAAAAAATGAAATTGTTGATTTTAAGAAATTGATAAAAAGTAATATTATTAATGAATCTATAAGAAATGTTAAAGTTATTTCTTCTGGAATGATTAATATTCCAATTATTATTAAAGGAATTTCTGTGACAAAAGGAGCACGTGTAATTATTGAATCTTGCGGAGGAAAAATTGAGGATTAAAATAATAAAATGGATAAAATTAATTTAGAATTAAGTTTGAAGAATATAAGATCAAATTTTTCTGATATAAAAGATAGAGTTTTATTTTTAACTTTTTCTTTAATAATTTTTCGATTAGGGTCTTTTATTCCTATTCCTGGAATTGATATTTTTAAGTTAACTAAATTATTAAATCATCAATCTGGAACTGTTTTTGACATGTTGAATATGTTTTCTGGTGGAGCATTAAGTAGAGCTTCTATTTTTTCTTTAGGAATTATGCCATATATTTCTTCTTCAATTATTATACAATTATTAACATTTATATATCCTGCATGGAAGAATTTAAAAAAAGATGGTGAAGTTGGTCGTATTAAAATTAATCAATATACAAAATATTTAACTTTAATAATTGCTCTTATACAAGCTTCAGGAATTGTATTCAGTTTAAAAAATATTCCAGGAATAAAAGATTTAGTTTATGAATTAGATTCATGTTTTTATATAACTGCAATTACTAGTTTAGTTACCGGTACAATATTTTTAATTTGGTTAGGTGATTTAATTACAGAAAATGGTATAGGAAATGGTATTTCTGTAATGATTTTTTCTGGAATTGTCGCTCATTTACCTGTTGCTGTTTTGGATACTATATCAGAGTTAATTGCAGGAAAGTTAAATTTTTTTATATTTTTATTAGTATTGATTTTGATTTTTTTTACTATTTTTTTAGTAGTCTTTATAGAAAGAAGTCAACGTAGAATACCTATTTATTACTCTAATCAACGACAAAGAAATAAAATATATTTTTTGCAAACTTCGCATTTACCTTTGAAAATTAATATGTCTGGAGTAATTCCGGCAATTTTTTCATCTAGTATTATTTTATTTCCATTGACTATTTCTTCTTGGTTGAAAGGATATAATAAATATTCTATGAATATTTTTAATATTGTTTTTGATAATTTACAACCTGGAACACCAGTTTACATGTTTCTTTACGCAGTTTCTATAATTTTTTTCTGTTTTTTTTATACTAATTTAGCTTTTAATTCTAGAGAAACATCTAATAATTTAAAAAAATCAGGAGCATTTATTCAAGGTATTAGGCCTGGAGAAAATACTTCTAATTATATAAAAAAAATTATGTTTAAATTAACATGTATAAACGCGATTTATATTGTATTGATATGTTTAATTCCGGAGTTCATGCGTAGAGAAATGAATGTACCTTTTTATTTTGGAGGAACATCTTTATTAATAGTTGTTGTAGTAGTTATAGATTTAATTACGCAAATACAAACTTTATTGATGTCAAAACAATATGAATCTTCTTTTAAAAGAGCAAATTTAAATTTATAAAAAATTTATTTGATATGAGTAAAAGAAAATATGAAAGTTCGAACTTCTATTAAAAAATTGTGTAGAAATTGTAAAATTATACGTAGAAGAAATGTAATGCGTGTTATATGTAGTAATAATCCCAAACATAAACAAAGACAAGGATAAATTTTAATTATAATTTATTACTAATTTTTATGATTTATAAATAAGGAGTTTAAATTGGCTCGTATTGCAGGAATTAATATTCCTGATCAAAAACGTACTGTCATTTCTTTAACATATATTTATGGTATTGGCAAATCGCGTGCTAAATTAATATGTAGAAATTTAAATATTTCTGAATCTTTAAAAATTCAAGAATTAACAGAAGATCAAATTTCTATGTTAAGATCTGCAGTTTTAAAATTTGTTATAGAAGGTGATTTAAGAAGAACAAAAATTTTAAGTATTAAACGTTTAATAGATCTAGGATGTTATAGAGGATTTCGTCATCGTAGGAAATTACCGGTTCGTGGACAACGTACAAAAACTAACGCTCGTACTAGAAAAGGACCTCGTAAATTAATAAAAAAATAATTTAGGAAAATTATATGCCAAAAAAAAAAATTCGTATTAAAAGACGTATTAAAAAAAAAATAACAGATGGAATCGCACATATTTATGCTTCTTTTAACAATACTATAGTTACAATAACTGATAAACAAGGAAATTCTTTAGGATGGGCTACTTCTGGTGGATCAGGATTTAGAGGTTCTCGAAAATCCACTCCTTTTGCCGCACAAGTTGCAGCAGAAAAATGTGTTGAAAAAATTAAAGATTATGGTTTAAAAAATTTAGAGGTAATGGTTAAAGGACCTGGACCAGGAAGAGAATCTACAATACGAGCATTAAATACAGCTGGTTTTCGTATTACAAATATTACAGATGTCACTCCTATACCTCATAATGGATGTAGACCTCCTAAAAAAAGAAGAGTTTAATTTTTTATGAAAGGTATAAAAAAATATGGCTAAATACTTAGGTCCAAAATTAAAATTAAGTCGTAGAGAAGGAACAGATTTATATTTAAAATCTGGGTTAAGAAATATTGGATCCAAATGTAAAATAGATCATTTACCGGGACAACATGGTTCAAGAAAACAAAGATTATCGGATTATGGATTACAATTACGAGAAAAACAAAAAGTACGTCGTTTATATGGGATTTTAGAAAAACAATTTCGAAAATATTATAAATTAGCTTCGAAATCTCAAGGAAATACTGGGGAAAAATTATTACAGTTATTAGAGAATAGATTAGATAATGTTGTTTATAGAATGGGTTTTAGTACAACAAGAGCAGAAGCTAGACAATTAGTAAGTCATAAATATATTTCTGTTAATGACAAAATTGTTAATATTCCTTCATATCAAGTATTTTCAAACGATATTATTAAAGTTCGAGAAAAATTTCAAAAATATTTACGTATTAAAGCTGCTTTAGAACTTTCTGAACAAAAAGAAAAAGTTTCCTGGATAGATGTGAATATTTCTCAAATGACTGGAATATTTAAACGAACACCTGATCGTTCAGAATTGTCTTCTGAAATTAATGAGCATTTAATTGTAGAACTTTATTCTAAATAATTAATTTTAAAAGGTTAAATGATGTCTGGTTCATTCATGAATTTTTTAAAACCAAGTTTAGTTGATATTAAAAAGTTTAGTATCACTCATGCCAAAGTAACTTTGGAACCTTTAGAACGTGGATTTGGTCATACTTTAGGAAATGCTCTTCGTAGAATTCTTTTATCATCTTTACCGGGTTGTGCTGTTACGGAAGTGGAAATAGACGGAATTTTACATGAATATAGTAATAAAGATGGAATCAAAGAAGATATTCTTGAGATTTTATTAAATTTAAAAGATTTATCTGTTAATATTCATGGGAAAAATTCAGCAAATTTAATTATAGAAAAGAAAGGAGTGTGTCAAGTTACAGCTTCTGATATTAAATGTGATTCTAGTGTAGAAATTGTCAAATTAGATCATAACATTTGTCATTTAACAGATATTAATTCTTCTATTAATATGAAAATAAAAGTTCAAAGAGGAAGAGGATATTCTCCTGCTTCATCTCGTTTAATTAATGAGAAAAAAGAAAATAATATTGGAAGATTATTTATTGACGCTTGTTATAGTCCTATTGAAAGAATTTCTTATATTGTTGAATCTGCACGAGTAAAACAGAGAACAGATTTAGATAAATTAATTATAGAATTAGAAACAAACGGAACAATTGATCCAGAAGAATCAATTAGAAAAGCAGCTACTATTTTGTCAGATCAGTTAGCAGCTTTTGTTGATTTAAAAGATATTTGTGAACCGATAGAGAAAGTAGTAAAACCTGAATTTGATCTTATTTTATTAAAACCTGTAGATGATTTAGAATTAACTGTACGATCTGCAAATTGTTTAAAAACAGAATCTATACATTATATTGGAGATTTAGTACAAAAAACTGAAGTAGATTTATTAAAAACTCCAAATCTTGGAAAAAAATCATTAACAGAAATAAAAGATATTTTAGCTGCTCGGGGTTTATCTTTAGGGACTAAATTAGATAATTGGCCACCAAAAAGTATTACAGAAAAATAAAATATTTTTTGAAGAAAAGGGATAATAAAAATTATGCGTCATAAAAAAGTTGGTCTTAAATTAAATAGAAAAGGTAGTCATTTAAAATCTATGTTTAATAATTTAATTTGTTCATTGTTATTATATGAAAAAATTAAAACTACTTTAGCTAAATCGAAAGAATTAAGGAGAATTGTTGAACCTATTATTACGAGATCAAAAATAGATAATTTATCTAATAGAAGATTAATTTTTTCTAAAATTCGGAATAATTATATTGTTCATAAACTTTTTAAAGATTTAGGTCCATTTTTTTTAGAAAGATTAGGAGGATATATTAAAATTATTAAATGTGGATTTAGATATGGTGACAAATCTCCTATGGCATATGTTTTTTTAGTAGATAGAAAAAATATAAAAAATAAAAATATTTATTTAGAAACTAAAAAATAAAATATTTTCAAAAAAAAANNAAAAAAAAACAAAAAAAAACAAACGGCATTTTTGCCGTTCTGTTTTTTAATAAAAATTTAATTTAAAATTTTTCCTACTTTGAATAAATCTTTATAAGAATTAATTATATTTTTAATTTTATTTTTTTTTTTTCCTGGAAATTGTAGTTCAATTAATTGTATTAAATTTTTTTTTGTGCATACAAATATTCCTTTTTTATTATATTGAATAATTTTTCCTGGAATATCTTGAATAGTAGATTGAATGACTTTTGCTTGCCATACTTTAATTATATTTTTTTTTATAAAAAAATATGAACTAGGCCATGGGTTAAAAGCACGAATTTTTCTTTCTATTTTTATTGCATTTGTATTCCAATTGATTAATCCATCTTTTTTATTTATTATTTTAGTGTATGTCGCTTGTGATTCTATTTGTTTAATTTTTTTAATTTTTTTATTTAAAAAAATTTTTAGAAATTTGATTAATAAATTTTTTCCCATTTGAGACAGTTTTTTCTTTAAACTTTTATAAGTATCTTGAGTTTTAATTTTTAAAGATTTTTTATATAAAATATCTCCAGAATCAATTTTATCATTTATTTGAATAATAGTAATTCCAGTTTTTTTGACTCCAGACAAAATTGCAGATTGTATTGGTGAAGGACCTCTAAAATGAGGTAATAAAGATGTATGTATATTAATGCATCCTAAAGAGAAAAGATTGATTATATTTTTAGGAATGATAAAACCATAAGATACAACAATCATCATATCTGGTTTTTTTGTAAATAAGAGATTATATATTTTTTTAGAATGTAGTGATTTTGGTTGAAGAATTGGAAGATTGTTTTTTAAAGTAACTTTTTTAACTTCCGAGTATTTTTTTTTTTTACCTCGTCCAAATTTTTTATCTGGTTTTGTTAACACGTAAAGAATATTAAATTTTTTTAGTATTAACTCGTTTAAATGTATTGCAGAAAATTTATTTGTTCCTGCAAATATTATTTTTATTTTTTTCATTATATTAAATATTTATTTTATTAATTTTTTATTAATACGGTTTTTTTTTAAAGGAGATAAATAATCGATAAATAATTTTCCTTTTAAATGATCTATTTCATGTTGAATACATAAAGAGAGGATATTTTTTGCATTTAAAAAAAATTTTTCTCCATAGATGTTATAGTATTTTATTGTAATGTATTTTTTTCTAGAATACGTGATATATTCATATATTGGAATAGATAAACAACCTTCTTTTATTTTAAGAATTTTACCAAATTTTTTTTTAATTTTTGGATTAATCAGGATTATTGGTTTTTTTAAATCAGAAATTTTATCTATTACTATTATCTGTAGTGGTATATTTACTTGAGTTGCAGCTAATCCAATTCCTTTTTTTTTATACATAATTTTTAACATTTCTTGAACTAAATTTTGTAAATTTTGATCAAATCTTTTTACTGGTTTTGCAATTTTTCTTAATTTTTTGTCAGGGTATTTTAGTATTTTTAATTTTTTCATTTTTTTAATGTTTATTTTTGTAAAATATAAATACATATATACATATTTTTAACAGACATAAAAATATTTTTACTGGATTGATTATTAGAAATTTTTTTTCAATTTTTTTTAAAAATAATAAATTTTTATTTTAAAACTATATTTTTCATATAGAATCTTTTTAAAAATAATTTATTCTAAAATAGAAATTTTAGAAAAAATTTCACATTATTGTCAAGTAATTATTAAAAAATATATTTTTTTATACAAAAATTTATAAAAAAGAATATTTTTAAAATATTTTTTGTTTTTTTTAAGAAAAAAATATTTTATCAATTAATTTTTTCATAGAAAAAATATTTCTATTTTTTATTCTTAAAAAAATAAATTTATAGAAATTTTCTATAAATATAATTTTATTATCATTTTTTTCAAAGAGATTTAAAAATATTAAAAATTTTAATAATTATTATTTTTTTTAATTGGAGTAATTTTTGTGAAAAACGCATCTAAAAAGAATTGTTATGCTGTTTTTGGAAATCCTATTTCTCACAGTAAATCACCTGAAATACATAATTTTTTTTTTAAAAAATATGGTTTTCATGAAAATTATGTCAAGATATGTGCTTCAAAAGAAAATTTTATAAATGAAATCCTTTCTTTTTTTCAAAAAGGTGGAAAAGGAGCTAATATTACGCTTCCTTTTAAAGAAAAAGTTTTTTTATTATGTAATTCTATTACTAAACGTGCTCGTATAGCTGGTTCTATTAATACAATTAAAAAATATGATAAAAATTTTCTTTTAGGAGATAATACTGATGGTGTAGGATTTTTATCAGATTTATTATTTCAAAATTTGATAAAAAAAAATTTTAATGTTTTAATATTAGGAGCTGGTGGAGCAGCTCGTGGAATTTTACATCCTTTATTAGAATTTGAATGTAATATATATATTACAAATCGAACTTTTTCTAAAGCTCAATATTTATCAAAGAAATTTAAGAAATTTGGAAATATTTTTTCTATTCCAATAAATCAGTTAAAAAAAAATAATTATCATATAGTGATTAATGCAACTTCAACTAGTGTATTTAATGTTTGTCCTTTAATTCCTAGTAATTTAATTTCTAAAGAAGTAATTTACTATGATATGTTTTATGGAAAGAAAGATACTTTTTTTATGAATTTTTGTAAAAAAAATGGAGCAAAAAAAGTTTTTAACGGTATAGGAATGTTAATCAATCAAGCAGCTCATTCTTTTTTTTTATGGAAAAAAATATTTCCAAATACAAAAGAAGTATTTAATTTTTTAGAGAAATAATTTTTTTATTAAATAAATTTTTTATTATTAATATTTTTTGTATAAAATTTTTATTTTACGTTTTTTCTATTTGAAATTTTTAAAAATACTTGACTCTTTTTTTTTGAATATGTAAGATGGTTAAATATAAAGAGTTTTTTTTTCAAAGATTTTTTTAAATTTTTTTGATAAAATTATTTTTTATTTTTTTTTGAAATGTCCCCTTCGTCTAGCGGTCTAGGACACTGCCCTTTCACGGCGGCAACAGGGGTTCAATTCCCCTAGGGGACAAAATTATTAAATAAATGTTTTTTATTTATTAAATATTATGATATAATAAATTTTTAAAAAAATTTTCATAAAAATATTTTTTTAGTTCTTTTAAAATTCGGAATAAGAATCTTTAAGATTTATTAAAGTAAAGACACCTGTGGGTTGTAAGGTTAAGTAGAATTAAGCGTACATGGTGGATGCCTTGGCAGTCAGAGGCGATGAAGGACGTGCTAATCTGCGAAAAGCGCCGGTAAGTTGATAAGAAACGTTATTAGCCGACGATTTCCGAATGGGGAAACCTATCATATTTTTATATGATATTATTTATTGAATATATAGATAAATAAAGCAAACCAAGGGAACTGAAACATCTAAGTACCTTGAGGAAAAGAAATCAATTGAGATTCCCATAGTAGTGGCGAGCGAAAAGGGAAAAGCCCAGAGTAAAAATATTATATATTTTTTAATAGAATAATTTTGGAAAAATTAGCGATACAAGGTGAAAGCCCCGTATATGAAAAAAAATATATAATATACTCGAAAAGTAGAACGAGACACGAGAAATCTTGTTTGAAGATAGGGGGACCATCCTCTAAGGCTAAATACTCCTGACTGACCGATAGTGAACTAGTACCGTGAGGGAAAGGCGAAAAGAACCCCTGTTAGGGGAGTGAAATAGATCCTGAAACCGTGTACGTACAAGCAGTAGAAGCTCAATTTTTTAGAGTGACTGCGTACCTTTTGTATAATGGGTCAGCGACTTGTACTCTGTAGCAAGGTTAACTGAAATTTAAAAGGGAGCCGAAGGGAAACCGAGTCTGAAATGGGCTATATAGTTTCAGGGTACAGACCCGAAACCCGGTGATCTAGCCACGGGCAGGTTGAAAGTTAGGTAAAACTAACTGGAGGACCGAACCGACTGATGTTGAAAAATCAGCGGATGACCTATGGTTAGGGGTGAAAGGCCAATCAAACCGGGAGATAGCTGGTTCTCCTCGAAAGCTATTTAGGTAGCGCCTCGTGAATTCATCTACGGGGGTAGAGCACTGTTTCCGTTATGGGGGTCATACTGACTTACCAGGCTGATGCAAACTCCGAATACCGTAGAATGCTATCACGGGAGACACACAGCGGGTGCTAACGTTCGTTGTGGAAAGGGAAACAACCCAGACCGCCAGCTAAGGTCCCAAAATTATAGTTAAGTGGGAAACGATGTGAGAAGGCAAAAACAGCCAGGATGTTGGCTTAGAAGCAGCCATCATTTAAAGAAAGCGTAATAGCTCACTGGTCAAGTCGGCTTGCGCGGAAGATTTAACGGGGCTAAACTATATACCGAAGCTGCGGCAGTAGATTTTTTACTGGGTAGAGGAGCGTTCTGTAAACCGTTGAAGATGCATTGTAAAGTGCATTGGAGGAATCAGAAGTGCGAATGCTGACATGAGTAACGATAAAGCAGGTGAGAAACCTGCTCGCTGAAAAACTAAGGTTTCCTGTCCAACGTTAATCGAGGCAGGGTAAGCCGACCCCTAAGGCGAGGCTGAAAAGCGTAGTCGATGGACAACAGGTTAATATTCCTGTGCTTGAATTTATTGCGAAGGGAGGACGAAAAAGGTTAGATTATCCAAGCGACGGTTGTCTTGGTTTAAGCGTGTAGACGTAAATATTTAGGAAAATCCGAATATTTGTTAAGTTAAGGCGTGATGACGAGTTATTACGGTAACGAAGTAATTGATACCATGTTTCCAGGAAAATTCTCTAAGCATCAGATAAATTCAAATCGTACCACAAACCGACACAGGTAGTTAGGTAGAGTATACTAAAGCGCTTGAGAGAACCCAGGTGAAGGAACTAGGCAAAATGGTGCCGTAACTTCGGGAGAAGGCACGCTAACTCGTAAGTAAGAGGATTTACTCCTTAAGCTGAAGTTAGTCGAAGATACCAGCTAGCTGCAACTGTTTATTAAAAACACAGCACTGTGCAAACATGAAAATGGAAGTATACGGTGTGACGCCTGCCCGGTGCCGGAAGGTTAAATGAAAAGGTTAAAATTAACGTTTGAAGCTTTGAAATGAAGCCCCGGTAAACGGCGGCCGTAACTATAACGGTCCTAAGGTAGCGAAATTCCTTGTCGGGTAAGTTCCGACCTGCACGAATGGCGTAATGATGGCTAGACTGTCTCCACCTGGGACTCAGTGAAATTGAAATCGCTGTGAAGATGCAGTGTACCCGCGGCAAGACGGAAAGACCCCGTGAACCTTTACTATAGCTTGACATTGAATATTGATATTTCATGTGTAGAATAGGTGGGAGGCATTGAATCTAATGCGCCAGCATTAGTGGAGTCGAAAGTGAAATACCACCCTTGAAATATTAATATTCTAACCTAGTACCGTAAACCGGTATGGAGACAATGTCTGGTGGGTAGTTTGACTGGGGCGGTCTCCTCCTAAAGAGTAACGGAGGAGTACAAAGATTGGCTAGTTACGGTTGGAAATCGTAATTTTAGTGCAAAGGCATAAGCCAGTTTAACTGAGAGCGTGATGACGCGATCAGATGCGAAAGCAGGTCTTAGTGATCCGGTGGTTCTGAATGGAATGGCCATCGCTCAACAGATAAAAGGTACTCCGGGGATAACAGGCTAATACCGCCCAAGAGTTCATATCGACGGCGGTGTTTGGCACCTCGATGTCGGCTCATCACATCCTGGGGCTGAAGCAGGTCCCAAGGGTATGGCTGTTCGCCATTTAAAGTGGTACGCGAGCTGGGTTTAGAACGTCGTGAGACAGTTCGGTCCCTATCTGCCGTGGGCGTTGGAAGATTGAGGGGATCTATTTCTAGTACGAGAGGACCGAAGTGGACGTATCACTGGTGTTCGGGTTGTCATGCCAATGGCATTGCCCGGTAGCTATATACGGAAAAGATAAGTGTTGAAAGCATCTAAACACGAAACTTACCCCAAGATTAATCTTCCCTGAAACTTATTTATAAGTTTACTGAAGGGACGTTGAAGACTACGACGTAGATAGGCTAGATGTGTACGCACAGTAATGTGTTTAGCTAACTAGTACTAATTACCCGAGAGACTTAACCTTACAACACCAGAGGTGTTTTAAAAAAAAATAATTCTTTACAAAAGAAATTCTTATTACCGTTTTTTATTAAAAATTTTTATATATTAATATTTTGTAAAATTTCAAAATAATATAGTATAAAAATTTTTTAATAGTCTGGTGAAAATAGTGTAATGGAACCACCTGAAACCATTCCGAACTCAGAAGTGAAACGTTATAACGCCGATGGTAGTGCAGGGTATCCCTGTGTGAGAGTAGGACATTTCCAGGCTATTAAATTTAAACAAAATTTTTTATTTATTTTAAAATTATATTTCATCTATTTAATAAGATTCTTAAATATATTTTTTAAAAAAAAGTTTTTTAAAAAGGTTAATGTAATTATTTTTAGTATTTTATTTTTAAACAAATTCATAAATTTTATTTTAGAATGAAAATTTTTAAAATATATTTTTTTTAAATATCTTTTTAAGAGATATTTTATATGTTTTTAAAAAAAAAATTAAAAATTAACATTTAATTTCAGAATTATATTATTTTCATGTAAAGGTAAGAAAAGATGTCTAAGATTAGAGGTAATGTTAAATGGTTTAATGAATCAAAAGGTTTTGGATTTATTACTCCTGAAGATGGTAGTAAAGATGTTTTTGTACATTTTTCAGCTATTCAAAGTAATGGGTTTAAAACTTTAGCAGAAGGACAAAGTGTAGAATTTGAAATTACAGAAGGAGCTAAAGGTCCATCTGCAGCTAACGTTACCAGTGTATAGTTTTTTTATTAAAGTTTTATGATTTTAAAAATATTTTGTTCATAAAATTTTAAAAACTGTTCAGTACTTTTTAGAAAAAAATAAAAATATTCAGTACTGAACAGAATAAAATTTTATTTAAAAAATTATTTTTACAAATTTTAAATGACTAATTTTTTTGTAAATATATTTTATTTCAAGAAAATTTTTTGCTTCAATCTTAATTTCATAAGATAAATATTTTTCTTTTTTACTGACTTTAAATTTTTTTCTTTTAACAACAATTTTTTTTTTTTGAATTTTTAAATCAATTTTTTTCATTATATTTTTTTTATTAAAACATATAATTTTAAATGTAAATAATGTTGGGAAATTTAAAATTTTTTTGAGTTTTTTATACATGATGATATTTCTTGTAAGAATTATTTTTTCCAGAATATTTAAGATAGAGAAAATAAATGTTAAAAATATTTAATACTTTAACTCGAAAAAAAGAAATTTTCAAATCAATTAAAAAAAAAAAAATTTTTATGTATGTATGCGGTGTGACTGTATATGATTTTTGTCATATTGGACATGCTAGGACATTTATATTTTTTGATGTTGTTTATCGATATTTTAGAGAAATAGGATATAAAGTTAAATATGTTAGAAATATTACAGATATTGATGATAAAATTATTAAGAAAGCAAAATTAAAAAATATTCATTATAAAATTTTAACACAAAACATGATTCATGAAATGAATTTTGACTTTAATTCATTAAATATTTTAAAACCTACCTTTGAGCCTTTAGTTACAGATCATATTTCAGAAATAATTTTTTTTATTTCCACTTTATTAAAAAAAAAATTTGCATATATTAATATTCATGGGGATGTTGTTTTTTCTATAAAAAGTTTTAAAAACTATGGAGAGCTTTCTAGAAAATATCATCAAAAAAAAAATTTTAAAAATTTTTGTTTTTGTAAGAAAAATGATTTTATTTTATGGAAAAATCGTAAAAATAAAAAAGATTTTTTTTGGGATTCTCCTTGGGGTCCAGGAAGACCTGGATGGCATATAGAATGTTCTGTAATTAATTATAAATATTTCGGAAAAAATTTAGATCTTCATGGAGGAGGTAGTGATTTAATATTTCCGCATCATGAAAATGAAAATGCGCAATCTTCATGTTTTAATCAAAAAAAGTATGTAAATTATTGGATGCATACTGGTATGATTATTTTAAAAAATAAAAAAATGTCTAAATCTTTTGGTAATATTTTTTTAATCAAAGAATTAAAAAAACAGTTTTTTTCTGATTCAATACGGTATTATTTACTTTCTACAAATTATCGACATCCTATTTATTTTGATATAAAAAATTTAAAAAAATCTGAAGAAATTATAAAAAAATTTTATTTTTGTATAAATTTTGTAAATAAAAAAAAATTTAAATTAAAATTAAAATGTAGTTCATGTAGTTATTTTGTGTTGTTTCAAAAATATATGAATGATAACTTTAATACTAGAGAAGCTTTATTAATTTTATTAAAATTATCGAAAAAAATAATTTTTTTATTTTATTCTGGAAATTTTAAAAAAGTTGAGTTTTTGTCTAGAAAATTATTCTATTTAGGTAGAATTTTAGGTTTTTTTAATTTAAAAAAAAATTATAAAAAAAATAATTATGATATTTTAAATGAAAAAAAAGTAAAACGTATAAAAATCGAAAAAATTAAAAAATTAATTAAATTACGAGAAAAAGCAAGAAAATTATGTTTGTGGGAAAAATCTGATTCTTTAAGAAAAAAACTATTTAAGTTAGGAGTATATATAGAGGATAGAAAAGATAAAACATTTTGGAAAATTATTTCATAATTTTTGTTTTCTTCTTTATCTATCGTGATATTTTTCACAAATATAAATTGTATTTTTTAATAAACTTGTAACTGTCATTGGTCCAACTCCTCCAGGAACAGGAGTAATATATGATGCTTTTTTATAAATTGAATTAAAGTCTGCATCTCCAACTATCTTTCCATTTTTTAATCTGTTAATTCCTACATCAATAATAATTGCTCCTTCTTTAATCCATTTTCCTTTTAAAAAATTTGCTTTTCCAATAGCGATAACTATTAAATCTGCATTTTTAATATATTGATATAAATTTTTTGTAAATCTATGAGCAATTGTTGTTGTACATCCCGCTAATAACAGTTCTAGCATCATTGGTCTTCCAACAATATTAGAAGCTCCTATTATTAGAGCATTGATTCCTTGAATTTTAATTTTATATTTTTTTAAAAGAGTCATAATTCCTAAAGGTGTACAAGCTCTTAAATTTGGGTTTCTTTGACATAAAAGACCAATGTTTAATGGATGAAAACCATCAACATCTTTTTTATAAGATATTTCTCTTAAAACTTTTAATGTATTTATTTTTTTTGGTAATGGTAGTTGTACAAGAATTCCATGTATAGATTTATTTGTATTTAATTTTTTAATTTTTTTGATAATATCTATTTCTAATATTTTTTGAGGAAAAGTATATGTTTTTGATATAATTCCGATTTTTTTACATGCTATTTTTTTATTTTTAATATAGATTTTTGAAGATTCATTATCTCCTATAAGAAGAACGGCTAATTTTGGAATAATTAATTTATTCATTTTTCTTTTAAGGATTTTTTTTTTTAGTTTTTTTTGAATTTTTTTTGCTATTTTTTTTCCGTTGATAATTTTAGAAATCATTTTTTTTCTCTTTGAAATGTCTATAATTTTTATTATAGAAAATTATTTTTATATATTAAATTTTTTATAATTTACTTATAAATTCGCTAGTTTTTTTTAAAAAAATAATTTATAATATATTTTATAATTTTTTTTAAAAGAATATTTTAGCGCTTTTAGCTCAGTTGGATAGAGCAACGGCCTTCTAAGCCGTGGGTCACAGGTTCGAATCCTGTAAAGCGCATTTTGAGTGATAATATTTATTTAAAATTTTTTCTATTTCTTTTTTAATAGGAATTTGTTTTTTATTTCCATTAATTTTAATGTATTTTATTTTTTTTTCTATACAATATTTAAAAATTTCTTTTTGAGATAATTGATATTGAGAGAATCTTTTTTGAATAATTTCTATCGTATCATCTTTTCTAGTAACTAATTTCTCTCCTGTAATATCATCTTTATTTTTTTTTAATGGTGGATTATAAATTTTGTGATATATTCTTCCTGATGGTTCATGAATTTTCCTGCCTAAGGCTCTTTTAATTATATTTTTTTCTAAAACTATTAATTCTAATATTAAATCTATTTTAATTTTTTTTTTTTGAATCATTTTTGCTTGATTTAATGTTCTAGGGTATCCATCTAAAATATATCCTTGAGAACAATCTTTTTTCAGTAATCTTTTTTTTATTAATGATGAAATTATATGATCATCGATTAATTCACCTTGACGAATTTTTTTTTGAATATCTTTAGATTTTTTATTTTTTTTTTGAATAATTTTTCTTAATAAATCTCCTATAGATATTTTCGGTATATTATATTTTTCTGAAATAAATTTTGCTTGTGTTCCTTTTCCTGAATTTGGAGCTCCGATTAAAAAAATATGCATTTTTATCCTCTTTTTATGAAATTTTTTTAAAAAAATTGTCATTTTTTATTTTAGTAATAAAATTTTTTATAGGATTTTATATATTTAAGTTAATATCTTTTGGTAAAGGCATTCCATGAGAAAGTTTAGAGATTCTTTTCTTTTTTTCTTCAGAGATTTTCATAATAGCATTATTAAATGCAGCCACTATTAAATCTTCAATAATTTCTTTGTCTTCTTCTTTAAATAAATTAGAGTCAATTTCTATTTTTTTACAATTGTTATTTCCGTTTAAAGTTATTTTAATTAATCCTGCTCCAGATTCTCCTGTGACTTCAATAGATTTTATTTCTTTTTGAATATTTTTCATATTTTTTTGTATTTTTTGAGCTTGTTGCATTAAATTTCCTAAATTTTCTTTGTTAAACATTTTATTTTTTCTCTTTAATGTGAAAGTATGTTATTTAAGATTTTTTTATTTCTAATGTTTTTAATAAAGTCATTTCCATACCTAATTTTTTTGAAGGAGAAAAAGGTAGATCTTTTCTTCCATTTAATAGAATGGAATAACAATTTTGAATTTCTGTGAAACTTTTTTTTTGAGAAATATTTTTTAAAATTTTTATATGATTGTCATTATATTTTTTTGTTTTCCATTTTATTGAATATAGTTTTAGGACATATATATAATGTAATAAATTTAATAATTCAATTAATATTTTATCTGGTTCAACATCCAAAGATAAGATTTTTTCTTGAAAAAAATAAATTTTTTTAATTTTTTTATCTAATATTGCTGATATTAAATGTATAAAATTTTCATATTTATATATTCCTAACATTTTTTTAACATTTTTTTTAAAAATTTTTCCATTTCCTATTGCTATTGCTTGTTCAATCAAACTCAATGCATCTCTCATACTTCCATTTGCTGCAGAAGAAATTAATTGTAATGTTTTTTGTTCAAAAAATATTTCTTCATGTTTAAGTATTTTTTTTAGTTGATATCTAATTTTCTTTTCTTTTATTTTTTTTAAATGTAGTAAGATACATCGAGAAACAATTGTTTGAGGGATTTTTTCTATATTTGTTGTTGCAAATATAAATTTTACATGTTTCGGAGGTTCTTCTAATGTTTTTAACAGTGCATTGAAACTGTATCTAGATAACATATGCACTTCATCAATTAAAAATATTTTAAATCTTTCTTTAATAGGAGAATACTTTGAATTTTCTAATAGTTCTTTTATATCTTCAACTTTTGTTTTTGAAGCAGCATCTATTTCGATTAAATCTGGATTACAATTTTTTTTTATTTCTTTACAAGATTTACATTTTTTACATGGTTTTATAGAAATTTTTTTTCGACAATTTAAACATTTTGCTAAAATTCTTGCAATTGTTGTTTTTCCTACCCCTCTTGTTCCACATAAAATCCATGCTTGGTGTATTCTTTGTAATTTTATACTATTAGAAAGAGCTTTTATTATATATTTTTGACCAATAACTTCTTTAAAATTTTCTGGTCTCCATTTACGCGCAAAAATTTGATATGTCATATTTTTACCATTTATGTTTTTATATGCTATCATAATTAAAATGAATTTTCATTATAATGATGTATAAAAATAATTTTGAAAATATAAAAAGATTTCTTGTATTTTTATTTAAAATAATGTATATTTCAAAATAGAGTTTTTTTTAAGTGCTTTATAAGTAAGCTATATGATGTTCTTTGGTTTAAAAAATTAGTCAGGTCTGGGAAGAAGCAGCTATTTTAAATCATACATGCATATAGATTTTATGAATAAAGCACTTAATAAAAAAATTATTTTAAAAGAGATTTGTGTTTTTCTTTTAATAATTGAGATTTATACATTTCATAATATTTTTTCTTCATACTCATTAATTTTTTATGATTTCCTTGTTCAACAATTTTTCCTTTATTTAATACTATTATTTTATCTGCTTTTTTTACAGTAGATAATCTATGTGCAATCATAATTAAAGTAGTTTTTTTTCTAATTTCAAATAAAGATTTTTGAATTAATTTTTCTGTTAAAGAATCTATGTTTGCTGTAGCTTCATCTAATATCAATATTTTTGGATTTCTTATTAATGCTCTTGCAATAGATATTAATTGTTTTTGTCCAACTGATAAGTTTTTACCTTGTTCACTAAGATTAGTATATATTCCTTTCGGTAAGGATAAAATTAATTCATTTAAATGTACTAGTTTTATTATTTTAATGATTTTTTCATATTCAATTTTTTTCCCTAATGTAATATTTTTTAATATACTAACTGGTAATATAATAGGTTCTTGTTGAATTAATGAAATAGAATTTCGTAATGTAAAGTGACTTATATTTTGTATTTTTTCTTTATCTAAAAGGATTTTTCCATTGTTTGGTTTATAATATCCCATTAACAAGCTTGCTAAGGTACTTTTTCCACTTCCTGTTTTTCCCACAAAAGCAATAAATTTATTTTTTTTAATTTCTATATTTATATTTTTTAATATATATGGATCTTTTTTTTTATATTTAAAAAATAAATTTTTGATGTTTATATTACCATTTTGAATTTTTTTTTTGATAGATCCGTATTTTTGTTTAGGAGTATCCATTAATTCAAAAATTCTTTCTCCTGCAACTACAGCTTTTTGTAAAAGTGGTTGTTGACTAGCAACAGAAATTAATGGTTCATTTAAACGAGATAAATAACTAATAAATGCGTATAAAACTCCTACTTTAAATGTATTAACATCTGACATTATGCATAATAGCATAATTCCACATAAGATCATTGATGATAAAAAGTTCAATAAAGGTCGTAGTAAAAATCCTTCTAATTTCAATGCTTGCATTTTGTATTTATAATGCATATAACTTGTATCAATTATTTTTTTTAAAAATTTTTTTTCTTGTTGAAATTGTTGAATGACTGTTATTCCATTTACTATTTCGTTAAATTCATGATATATTTTTGATAAATAATGTCTAATTTTTTTTAATATTGGAATACTATAATGTTGATATGCAAACATTATTAACAATACAATTGGAACTAAAATAATAGCAATACACGCCATTCTCCATGATAAAATAAACATAGCTATTATTACTATAAATACTAATACTGAGCTATTTACAACTGATCCAAGAGTTGTATCATATAGTTCTCTGATAGATTCAGTATCATTAGTTATTTTTGAAATAATATGTCCTATTGGCTGACGATCATAAACTTTAATTGGTAGCATCAGTGTAGATTTCATGACATCGTATCTTAAATTTTGAATAATTCTTATCGATATTTTATTAAATATGATATTTTGAGAATAGTATAAAATAACTGATGATACTTGTAATATGATAAATCCGAGCATATTAGATAAAATAATTGTTTTTGAACATTGATGTTTTTCTAATATATTTTTTATAAAATTACTAATTAAAATTGGTCCTAAAACTTCAGATAATGCAGCAGATAAAAGTAAAAAAATTCCTAAAAAAAGTTTTTTTTTAAAAGGTTTTCCATATTCTACTAATCTTTTTAAAGTAGGCCAAAATTTTATAAAATTGTGCATGCATTATATCCTTTTCTTACATTTTTGTTCAATTTTTAATTTCTTTTTATAGGAAAGTGAAATGCTATACCAGTTTTTATTTTTTATTAGTTCAGAATGCGAACCTCTATTAACAATTTTCCCTCGATTCATAATAATAATTTCATGTGCTTTTCTTAATGTTGAAAGTTTATGAGAACTCATAATAATTGTAGTATTTTTACTTTTCCATTTAAAAATATTTTTTAAAATATTTTTTTCTGTATTTCCATCAACTGCAGATAAAGCATCATCTAAAATAAGAATTTCAGGTTTTAAAATTAAAGCACGAGCAATAGCTATTCTTTGTTTTTGACCTCCAGATAATAAGATTCCATTTTCTCCTATTAAAGTGTTATATTGATTTTTTAATTTTAAAATTTCATTATTTATTTCAACTATTTTTAAATATTTTTGCACTTTTTTTAATGTAATATCTTTTTTTCCAAAAGTAATATTATTTAAAATACTATCAGAAAATAAAAAAGTTTCTTGATTTACTGTTGTAATTTTTTTTTTCCATTGTTTTAATTTATATTTATATAATGGAATATTGTCATATAAAATTTTTCCATTTGATACATCAAAATTTCGTTGTATTAATTGAAATAAAGTGCTTTTTCCTGATCCTGTTGGTCCACATACTCCTAAGATTTTTCCATTTTTTATAGATATGAATATGTTTCTTAATGAAGGTTTTTTACTTTTTTTATAAAAAAATTTTTTTATTTTTATCTCTAAATTTTTTGGTTTTTTTGGAAATATTTTATTTCCATTTTTTACAGAAATAGGAAAATTTATTATTTTTTGTATGCGATTCCATGCTGAACTTCCTCTTTCAACAATGTTAAACATCCATGCTAATGCTAACATCGGCCAAATCATTAACCCAAGGTACATAATGAAGCTTGTTAATTGTCCTAATGTTATAATATTGTTCCAAACTAACCAACTTCCACTAGAAATTGCTAAAAGATTTGAGAATGCAATAGATAGATATATTACTGGATCAAATTTTGCATCTACTTGTGCTACTTTTATGTTTTTTTTGCTGGATTTTTTAATTAATTTTAAAAATTCGTTTAATTGAATTTTTTCTAATCCAAATGCTCTTACCATTCTAATACTAGTAAGAATTTCTTGTGTTTTATTATTTACAATAGAAAAAGATTTTTGATATTTAAAAAATTTTTTATGTAATTCAGCACCATATTTTTGAATAAAAATTGTCATAATTGGCATAGGAATTAATGTAAATAATGTTAATTTATAACTTATTTGTGTACACATAACTGTTAAAACAGAAAGCCCCATTACTGTTGAATCAACTAATGTGAGTACACCTTCTCCAGCAGCAAATACAATTCTTTCGATATCGTTACTAACACGTGTAATTAAATCACCTGTTCTATTTTTTAAATAAAAATCTGAATTTTGTTTAATAATAGCTTTATAAAATATTGCTCTTAATTTTATTGCTAATTTATATGATGCTCCAAATAATAGTATTCTCCATATGTATCTTAAAAGATATATTGAAAATGCTATCAATGCCATTATATAAATCCATTTAATTGATTCTTGAAAACTAGTATTTTTTTTTATAATTGAATCAACTAAAATTCCTACTATTTTAGGAGGAATAATTTGAAGAAATGAAATGATAATTAAGATGAATACTGATCCTAAATATCTTTTCCATTCTTGCATAAAATACCAACTTAATTGCTTAAATAATCTCACAAGATAATCCTGTTTTTACTATTCATCGTAATATTTTAAATAAATTTCATTATATATTTTAAAAAAAATTTTAATAATCTATTATAAATTTTTTATTGAAAGTATTTAGAAAATTTTATATTTTCTAGTGTTAAATAAAAAAAATAATTTCTTTAGATTTGTTTTATATTTTTTATATGATATGAATTTTTTTTTTCATAAGGTTTTTTTTGTAAAGTTTTTTGCATAATTTTAGTATCATCCATTTATCTTTATAATTAGTGGTTGCAATGTAGATTGGCGTTATTTTAATAGATATTTTTTTCAAGATATGACTTTGAAAAATTTTTTTTTGTTTATATTTTTTTTTTTGAATAAAATATAATTTTTTTTTCTTACAGTTGTTTAATAAATTTTTTTTTTTATTTTTTTGTACTTGATTAAATTTATTTAATTGATTTCTTTTTAGTTCATTTTTTGTGACAAAATTTATTATTTTTTTTATTCTTAATGATTTATTAATAGATTTTTTAAATCCATTTATTTGTATTATATATTTTTTTTTTTTGTTCAAAAAAATATAATTAACAGTTTTTTGAGTTATTATAGATTTTTTTTTTTCTAAAAATTTCCTTATATTCTTGTTATTTAATATTTGAGGAATTTTTTTTATTGAAAACCATTTTGTTTGTTGTGGTTTTAAATAAAATTTTTTTTTTATTAAATGAAAATAATTTGTTTGATTAATAGAAAAAAATTCGTTTTTTGTGATTACATTTTTTTGATTTATTTTTTTTTCATTTAATTTTAATTGAAAATATTTTATTTTTTTTTTGCAGATATTAAAAATTTTTATTTTATTTGTATAATTATTGTTAAATTTTTTTTCTAAAAAAGATATCTGTTTATTAATATTTAAAAATATTTTGATGAATTTTATTTTAAATTTTTTTTTTTTTTTAAATATTTTTATGTTTTGAATATAAAAATTTTTTATTTTTTCTTGCTTTTTTAGCTTGGGTAAAAAATTTTTTTCAAAATTAATTTTTGTTTTTGTAAAAAAAAAATTTTTTATGAGATTTTTATTATATTTTTTTTGTTTTTGGTTATTTTGATTTTTTTTTTTTATATCTTCATTAAGTATTTTTTTTTTGTTAAAAAAAAAATTTTTATTAATTTTTGATGTAAATGTTTTTACATTAAAGAGTGTTTTTTTTTTATAATTATTATTTATATTATTATTAGTAAAATTCCAAGGAAAATTTTTGTATAAAGAAGAGTGGATATGAATATGTTTTGGATTTTTACTGTGATCATCATCTTTATCTTTTTTTTTATCTGAGTTTGTAAACCAGTCAAAAAATTCACTTATTTTTGTAAATGAAAAAAACATTTTATGATGTTTTTCTATATATTTTATTATAGTCGGAAAATTCATTACTAAAACAATACCTAAAAATATTGTTATTATTACTTTTATGATAAGTGTTTTTCTTATTTTTTCTATAATTTCTTTCATTATATTAATTCCTTTATTTTTTATTAGAGATGATTTTGAAAAAAATTAAAAATTATTTATATGGATTCTTTTGTAAAGATAATATTAACACTTCTTGAATATTTTTCACTAAATGTATGTTTATTTTTGAAAGAATTTTTTTTGGTATATCTTTTAAATCTTTTTCATTTTCTTTAGGTATAATAAAATTTTTTATTTCTTCTCTATAAGCAGCTAAAATTTTTTCTTTTAGACCACCAATAGATAAAACATTTCCATTTAAAGTAATTTCTCCAGTCATAGCAAATTTTGATTTGACTGGGTTTTTTGTTAAAGACGATGCAATTGATGTGCATATAGCAATTCCAGCACTTGGACCATCTTTAGGTGTTGCACCTTCAGGAATATGAACATGTATATCTTTTTTTTTATAAAAATTTAAAGGAATTTGTAATTTTTTTGCTTGAGTTCTTATAACAGTTAAAGCGGTTTGAATAGATTCTTTCATTATTTTTCCTAAATATCCAGTTAGAGATAATTTTCCCTTTCCTGAGACACATGCAGTTTGTATTTGTAATGTTTCTCCACCATAAGATGTCCATGCTAAACCAGTAACTTGTCCTATTTGATTCTGTTGATTTATTTTTTTAGGGTTAATTTTTTTTATTCCTAAATATTTTCCTAGATTTTTTCGATTTACATGTATTTTTTTAATTTTTTTATTTAATAAAATTTCTTTTACCACTTTTCTATATATTTGAGAAATTTTTTTTTCTAAATTTCTTACTCCTACTTCTTTTGTATAATAACGTATTATATCTATGATTGCTGGTTTAGTAATTGATATTTCACTTTTTTTTAATCCGTTTTCTTTTATTTTTTTAGGTTTTAAATAAGATTCATAAATTTTTATTTTTTCTTCTTCTGTATATCCATTTAATTTAAGAATTTCCATTCTGTCAAGTAAAGGAATTGGGATGTTCAGAGAATTTGCAGTTGCAATAAACATAACTTCAGATAAATCATATTCGACTTCTAGGTAATGATCATTAAATGAAAAGTTTTGTTCTGGATCTAATACTTCTAATAAAGCAGAAGATGCATCAGATCTAACTTCATAAGACATTTTATCAATTTCATCTAATAAAAATAAAGGGTTTTTCACTCCTATTTTTGATATATTTTGTATAATTTTTCCTGGCATTGATCCAATATATGTTCTTCGATGTCCGCGAATTTCTGCTTCATCTTTTACTCCTCCTAAAGACATTCTAATATATTTTCTTCCTGTTGCTTTTGCTATTGATTTTCCAAGAGAAGTTTTACCAACACCTGGAGGTCCTATTAAACATAAAATTGGTCCTTTGATTTTTTTTTTTCTATTTTGTACTGCTAGATATTCTATTATTCTATCTTTTACTTGTTTTATTCCGTAATGATCAGCATTTAATTTTAATAATGCGTGATTTAAATTTTTTTTTATTTTTGTGCGTGTTTTCCATGGAATTTTTATCATCCAATCAATGTAATTTCTGATAACAGTTGTTTCTGAAGACATATAAGGCATTAATTTTAGTTTTTTAAGTTCTTTTATTACTGTTTTTTTAATATCTTTTGGCATTTTTGCTGATTTTATTTTTTTTTTTAACAGAGTATATTCGTCAATATCAGGATCTTTTTTTCTAAGTTCTTTTTGAATAGCTTTCATTTGTTCATTTAAATAGTATTCTTTTTGGTTATTCTCCATTTGTTTTTTAATTCTATTTCTTATTTTTTTTTCAATTTTAAAAAGATTTATTTCTGATTCCAACATTATCATTAAATGATCTAATCTTTTTTTTATGTCGTTTTTTTCTAATATTTTTTGTTTATCAGTGATTTTTGCAGAAATATGTATTGCTATTGTATCTGTTAATTGTTTAATATTTTTTATTTTTTTTAATGCTTCAAGTATATCTAATGAGATTTTTTTATTAAATTTTGCATATTTTTCAAATTGATGTAATAAAGTTCTTTTTAAAATTGTATTTTCTTTTTTTGTTATTTTTTTGGAAGAAATTTTTTTTACTTCACCCATATATATTTTTTTTTTAAAATATAAATTGATTATTTTTGCTCTTTCTTTTCCTTCTATTAAAATTTTTACTGTTCCATCAGGTAATTTTAAAACTTGTAAGATAGATGATATTGTACCTATTTTAAATAAATCTTTTTCTTTTGGTTCTTCAATTTCATTTTTCTTTTGTGTAATAAGCATAATTTTTTTATCTCTTTTTAGAGATTTTTTAATACATTTAATAGAATTTTTACGTCCTACAAATAAGGGAATAACCATATAAGGATATACAACGATATCTCGTAGTGGAAGTATGGGTATTTTAATTATTTGAGTTTTTTTTAATTTCATAAATTTTTCTCTTTTAAAATTATTTTATATTTTTTCTTGATTATTTTTAAATAAGATTTTTGGATCTAATTTTTTTGTTATTGTTGATTTATTAATAATTATTTTTTTTATATTTTTCATAGATGGTGTTTTATACATTGTTTTTAATAAAATTTTTTCTAAAATTGCTCGCAGTCCTCTAGCTCCTGATTTTCTTGAAACGGATTTTTCTGCTATTTTTTTTATAGAATCTTTACAAAATTTTAATTTAATTCCGTCCATTTTAAATAATTCTTTATATTGTTTGATTAATGCATTTTTTGGTTTATTTAAAATTTTTGTCAAATCTTTTACAGTTAAATTTTTAAGTTTTGCTATAATCGGAAATCTTCCAATAAATTCTGGAATTAATCCAAATTTTATTAAATCTTTTGGTTGGACTTCAGTTTTTTCTTTGTTTTTATTTTTCTTTGTTTTTTTGAAAAATCCTATTTTTGATTTTTGATGTATTTTTTCTTTGAGAATTTTATCTATTCCTAAAAATGTTCCACCACATATAAATAAAATATTAGATGTATCAATTTGTATAAATTCTTGTTGTGGATGTTTCCTTCCTCCTTGTTGCGGAATAGATGCAATTGTTCCTTCTATAATTTTTAAAAGAGATTGTTGTACTCCTTCACCAGAGACATCTCTTGTTATTGAAGGATTATTTGATTTTTTTGAAATTTTATCTATTTCATCTATATAAATAATTCCAGATTGCGCTTTTTGAATGTTAAAATTACATTTTTGTAATAATTTTTGGATAATGTTTTCAACGTCTTCTCCGACATATCCTGCTTCTGTTAATGTTGTTGCATCTGTGATTACGAAGGGAACATTAATTATTTTAGCTAATGTTTCTGCTAGTAAAGTTTTACCGCTTCCTGTTGGGCCTATTAACAGTACATTACTTTTATGAATTTCAATTTTTTTTTTTTTTGTGCTGTATTGATATTTTAAATTTTTATAATGATTATATACTGCTACAGATAATATTTTTTTAACTTTTTTTTGCCCTATAACATAAGCATCTAATTTTTTTTTTATTTTTTTAGGTGTTAATATTTTTTGATATAGTTTTTCTTTTTTTGTATTTTCTTCAGAGATAATATTGTTACATAAATGAATACATTGATCGCATATATATGCTTTTGATCCAGCAATAATTTTTTTTACTTCATTTTGATTTTTTCTGCAAAAAGAACAATATAAATTGTTCTGTTCATTTTTTTCTGTCATAGAAGAAACCTCTCTTTTGATTATAAATAAAATAGATTTGTTAAAAAAAATTTTTATTTAAGGTTATTTTTTTGTTTTTAAAATTGAGTCTATTAAACCATATTTTAACGCTTCTTTTGCAGATAAAAAGTAATCTCTTTCTGTATCTTTTTCAATTTTTTTTATATTTTGCTTGGTATGATAAGATAATATTTTATTAATTTTTTTTTTAATTTTATAAATTTCTAAAGCATGTATTTTTATATCTGAAGCTTGTCCTTGATAACCACCTAATGGTTGATGAATCATTATTCTTGAATTTGGTAAGCTAAATCTTTTTCCATTAGTTCCGGAAGATAGTATTAATGCTGCCATTGATGAAGCTTGTCCTATACAAACAGTATTTACATCAGGTTTAATAAATTTTATAGTATCATATATAGATAATCCAGAAGAAACTATTCCACCAGGAGAATTAATATACAAAAAAATATCTTTTTTTTCGTTTTCTGATTCTAAAAATAAAAGTTGTGAGATAATTAAATTTGATAAATCGTCATTAATAGTTCCAGTTAAAAATATTATTCTTTCTCTTAATAATCGAGAATAAATATCAAATGATCTTTCTCCAAAAAAATTTTTTTCAATAACTATTGGTATTACATTGTGACTGTTTTTAATTTGATTTTCATATATCATTTTTTTTCTCTATTTTTTTAATTTTTTATTTTTTGTTTTTTTTTTTGAATATTCAAATTATTATAAAGTTTTTTCTATTTTTCTATTTTTTTTTAAAGCTTGAATAAAATTTGTTTTTTTTTCTTGTAAAGATACATTTTTAAAAATAAAATTAAAAGTTTTTTCAACAAGTAAATGATTTTTTATTTCATTCATAATATCTTTTTTTTTTACTTTTTTATTTTTTAACATTTTGTTTGTAGAAAGTTTTTTTTGTATGTTATAAAAAAATTTTTTAATTGATTTTTTACTCACAAATAATGATTCTTCTGTAATAATTTGATGTATTAAATTTTGTATAATTAGTTTAATTTTGCATTTGTTTTTTAGATTTTCGTTGTATTTTTTATCAAATATATTTGTATATTTTTTATATTCTAATAAATTCTTTTTATAGAGTAATTTTATTTCTTTTGTTATTTTTTTTGCGGAAATTTCTTCATAATTTTTTTTAATCCATTTTTTAATAAATTGGTTTTTTAAATATGTTTGAGAAATTTTATTAGATTCTACTTTTAATATTTTCAAAATATTTTTTTTTAATTCTTTTAGGTTTTTTTCTTGAATTCCAAATTTTTTTATTATTTTAAAATCTATATTTTTGTTTGTTTTTTCTTGAATTTTTTTTATTTTTATAATTAGTATTGTTTTTTTTCCAGCAATTTTTTTTTCTGGATGATATTTAGAAAATTTATGTTGTATTTTAAATTTATCATTTATTTTTTTGTTTAAAAAAAATTTATATATTTTTTTAAATAAATAATTTTTATTCATTAATATAGATTTTTTTTTCTTTTTTAAAATTGTTTTTTTATTTTCTGTAAGAATTTCATATTCAAAAGTTATTTTATCATTTTTTTTAATAAAATCTTTTTTTGTTGTCCAAGGTATAATATTTTTTTGAAAATTTAAAATAGTTTTTATGATATCTGATTTTTGTATTTTTATTTTCAATTTATAAATTTTTATTGATTTTATTTTTTTTTTTAATTTGTTAGAAATTATATGAAATTTTAATGTATAATTAAAATCTTGTCCTTTTTTATATTTTTCTAAGAAATATTCGATATTTGAATATTTTTTTATTTTTTTTTGTTTTATTACATTTTTTAAGTGTTTTTTTATAGATTTTTTTAAAATCATATTTAACACGTCATTTCTAAATTTTTTTTCAATAAGTTGATTTGGGGCTTTCCCTTTACGAAATCCATTAATGCAAATTTTTTTTTTTAATAAAAATAGTTCTTTTGTAATTTTTTTTTCTATTTTTTTTGAAGAAATGGTATTTTTTATTTTTATTTCATTAGTTTTTTTTTGTATTATTTGCGTATTCATTTTTTTTTTTTTAATTTAAGTGATAAAATTTATTTATATTTTTTTAAAAAAAATGTAAACATTGTGTAGAATGAAATTTTTTATATTTTTTTTTTTTCCACTCTTTATTAGAGTATGTAAAAATTTCTATTCCATGTATTTTTTTTCCTATTTCTTGAGATAAAATATTATAAATTATTTGATGTCGTCTGAGTATTTTTATTTTAGAAAAATCATTACTTACTACAATTATTTGAAAGTGAGAATCTTTATTTAAAGATTTGTGCATAAAACTTATATTATAAATTTTAATGTATTTTACATTTATTTTTTTTTTGATTTTATTTTCAATTATTTTTTTGATCATATTTTTTCATTTTTCGAAAGAGTAAAATTTTGTAAAAAATTTTTTTTTAAGATTTTTGTTTTCATTGTATTATATAAAATTTTATAATTTTAAATTAAAAAAATATTTTTAAAAAATATATAATATTTTATATTGAAAAGATTTTTTTTTACTTGTTTTTTCTATTGTATTTTAAAAAAATTAATTTTTTCATAATATTTTTTATAAATATGGTAATTGAATGAATAAAATTTTTTATTAAAATATTTGAGGTGTATTATGAATTTTCAAAAGTTAAAAAATTTTTTTTTAATATTTTTTTCAACTTTGTTATTTAGTGGATTTCACGGTGGAGTTTTTTCTCCAGGTGGTAGTATAGCGATTGAACAAAAAAATTTAATTTTTTTGTCTTTTGTAGTTATGTTAACAATTGTTGTACCTGTGATTTTTATGACACTTTTTTTTTCTTATAAATATTATCATGGTTTTAAAAATAATGAATATAATCCAAATTGGGATCATTCTTATAGAATTGAAGGATTTGCATGGGGTATTCCAATTTTAATTATTTTTTTTCTTGCTTGTTTATCTTGGAAAAAAACTCATGATTTGGATCCTCCAAAACCTTTAAAATCTATTTATAGTCCAATTAAAATTAATGCGATATCTTTAAATTGGAAATGGGTATTTATATATCCAAAAGAAAAAATAATTATTGTAAATGAAGTTTTGTTTCCTAAGAATGTTCCAGTAGAATTTCGTATTACTTCTAGTTCTGTTATGAATTCTTTTTTTATTCCTTCTTTAGGAAGTCAAATATATGCTATGCCAGGAATGATTACTCAATTGAATTTAATTGCTAATTTTCCTGGATTTTATAAAGGAATTTCTGCAAATTATAGTGGTGAAGGTTTTTCAGACATGAAATTTAACGCTATTGTTTCTTATAATAAGAATTTTTATAACTCATGGATAAATAAAGTAAGAAAGATAGGGAAAAAAATTGAAAATTTAAAAGATTTAAATGATATTAAAAATACACATCAAATTAAATATTTTTCTTTTAAGAATATAAAATTAATTAAAGATTTTTTCTTAAAAAAATAGTTTTTTAAATTATTTCTGTAATAAAATATTTTAGGAGAATTTTATGTTTGGAAAATTATCATGGGAGGATATACCTTTTCATGAACCAATTATTGTTTTTACATATGTGTTAATTTTTTTCTCTATTTTTGTTCTTTCATTGATAATTACGTATTATAAAAAATGGAAATATTTATGGAATGAATGGTTTACTTCTGTAGATCATAAAAGAATTGCAATTATGTATATAATTTTATCATTTATTATGTTATTTAGAGGTTTTGTGGATGCTATTATGATGCGTGTACAACAATATTATGCATCTTTATCTCACCCTCGTAGTTTGTTGCCTCCACATCATTATGATCAAATATTTACAGCTCATGGCGTAATTATGATTTTTTTTGTAGCTATGCCTTTAGTAATTGGGTTAATGAATTTTGTTGTTCCATTACAAATTGGTGCACGTGATTTAGCTTTTCCTTTTTTAAATAATTTAAGTTTTTGGATTACCGTTAGTGCTGTTATTTTAATTAATTTATCTTTAGGAATTGGAGAATTTGCAAAAACTGGTTGGCTAGCATATCCTCCTTTGTCTGAGATGGAATTTAGTCCAGGAGTAGGGGTAGATTATTGGATTTGGTGTTTACAGATTGCTGGTATAGGAACAACTTTAACTGCAATTAATTTTTTAGTGACTATTTTAAAAATGCGTGCAAAAGGAATGACTTTATTTAAAATGCCTGTTTTTACATGGACTGTTTTATGCTCAAATCTTTTAATAATAACTGCTTTTCCTGTATTAACTGTAACATTATTTTTATTAACTTTAGATAGATATTTTAATTTTCATTTTTTTACTCATAATATGGGTGGAAATATGATGATGTATACAAATTTAATTTGGATTTGGGGGCATCCTGAAGTTTATATATTAATTTTACCGGCTTTTGGAATTTTTTCAGAAGTAGTTCCTACTTTTTCAAAAAAATCTCTTTTTGGATATTTTTCTTTTATTTGGGCAACTTTGTCAATAACAGTTTTGTCGTTTATAGTTTGGTTACATCATTTTTTTACTATGGGTGCTGGAGCTAATGTAAATGCATTTTTTGGAATTACGACAATGATTATTGCTATTCCTACTGGTGTAAAGATTTTTAATTGGCTATTTACAATGTATCAAGGTCGTATTTATTTTCATTCATGTATGTTATGGACAATTGGTTTTTTAATTACTTTTTCTATTGGTGGTATGGCTGGAGTGCTTTTATCTTTACCTCCTGCAGATTTTGTTTTACATAATAGTTTGTTTTTAGTTGCACATTTTCATAATGTTATTATTGGTGGTGTTGTTTTCGGTTGTTTTTCTGGAATTACTTATTGGTTTCCGAAAGCTTTTGGTTTTACATTAAATGAAAAATGGGGAAAAATTTCTTTTTTCTTTTGGATAATTGGTTTTTTATTTGCTTTTATTCCACTATATTTTTTAGGATTTATGGGTATGACAAGAAGGTTGAGTCAAAATATAGATCATGATTTTCATTTTCTTTTATCTATTGCTTGTTTTGGAGTTTTTTTAATTTTTTTAGGTGTCATATCACAAGTTATTCAATTTTATATTTCTATTAAAAATCGTGAAAAAAATATAGATTATACTGGAGATCCTTGGGATGGAAGAACTTTGGAATGGAATACATTATCTCCTGTTCCAGATTATAATTTTTCTTTTCTTCCTGAAATAGATAGTAGAGATTTTTTTTGGAAAATGAAAAATAATAAAAAAAAATTTTTTGATAAAAATAAAAATAAAATTTTATATAAAGATTTAAATATTCCTAAAAATACTTCTTATGGATTTTTTCTTGGTATGTTTTTTCTATTTTTAGGATTTTCTGCAGTATGGTATATTTATTGGTTATTTTTTCTATCTATTATTAGTATTGTTTTTATTTTATTTTATAAAAGTTTTCAAAAAGACGAGAAAATTGTCTTTAGTAAAGAAAAAATAAAAAAAATAGAAAATTTTCATCATAAACGTTTTCATTAAATAGAGTTTATATTATGATTTATAATTTTTTAAAAGATTTTTTTTTAACACAGAAAAGAGATGTTTCTGAAAATTTAGATGTAGATCGAAAAAGTATTTTTGGTTTTTGGATTTATATTTTAAGTGATTGTATTATTTTTGCTACAGTTTTTTCAGTATATTTTGTTATGGTTAATAATATTTCTAAAGGACCTTCAGGAAAAGAATTTTTTAATTTAAAATATGTTTTTATAGAAACAGTTATTTTATTATTAAGTTCTTTATTTTTTAGTATTGTTGTTTATTTTATGAAGAAATTTGATGTTTTTATGGTGTGTTTATTTTTATCTTTAGTCTTTTTTTGTGGTTTATTTTTTCTTTTTTTAGAAGGATATGAATTTTTTAATTTGTTTCAAAAAGATTATCTTCCTGATCGTAGTGGATTTCTTTCAGCTTTTTATTTTTTATTATTATTACATGGTTTTCATGTTTTTTCTGGATTATTATGGTTAATGCTATTATTTTTTCAGACTATAAAATTTGGAATAAATAAAATTATCAGAACTAGATTAATTTGTTTAAGTATTTTTTGGCATTTTTTAGATATTATATGGATCTTTTTATTTACATTTGTTTATTTATTTGGAGTTATTTTATGAATTTTAATAAGAAAATAATTTCATTTATGAAAACTATTTTATTTTTTGATATAGTTATGTTTTTTGTGTCATTATTATTATCTTTTTTCCCTTTTTATTTTGTAATAAATAATTCTTTTTCGAAAGAATATCTTTATTTGATTATTATTTTTTGTTGTTTTTTACAAGTTTTTATTCATATATTTTGTTTTTTACATTTAGATGATTTTAATAAAAACACTTGGAATTTATTTTCTATAATTTTTACTTTTATAATAATTTTAATTATTGTTAGTGGATCAGTTTGGATTATGCGGAATTTAAATCATCATGTTACGATTTTTTAAAGAGATTAAAAAAAATTTAATTACATATTTTGAACTAATTAAACCAAAGATTGTTTTTGCTAATTTATTATCAGCAACGGTCGGATATTGCGTTTCTTTAGATAGTTCTTTTGTTTTTCAAAATTTTTTTTATCTTATTTTTGGTTTATTTTTTATCATTTCTTGTGGTTGTATTTTAAACAACATAATTGATAGAAAAATTGATAAAAAAATGTGTAGAACTAAAAATAGAGCTTTAGTAAAAAAAAAAATTTCTATCAGAAATGCTTTTATTTTTTCTATTTTTTCATTTTTCTGTGGATCATTTTTTTTATTACATTTTTGTAATAAATTAGTATATTTTTTTTCTTTTTGTGGTTTATTAGTTTATGTTTTTTTATATTCAATAATATTGAAAAGGAGATCAAAATATTCTACGATTTTTGGTTCAATATCTGGAGCTTGTCCTGTTTTAGTTGGGTATTTTTTAAATACTTCATGTTGTAATTTTCAATGTATAGTTTTATTTTTTATATTTTTTGTTTGGCAAATACCTCATTTTTATTCTATTTCTTTATTACATTTAAATGATTATCGTATAGCTAAAATACCTGTTTTTCCTGTAGTTGATAAAATAAATACAACTATTAATAATATGTATTTTTATGTTATTTTATTAATTTTTTTGACTTTTTTATTTGGTGTATTAAATAGTTTTAATTATTTTTATTTTTTAATGTTTTTTTTGTTGGGTGTTTTTTGGTTGTTTTTGATTTTTCAAGGAAATAATTTTACTCCAAAAAAATCTAAAAATTTTTTAAAAATGTTGAAAATATCAATTTTTTATATTATTTTTTTTGATTTGTTTATTCTTTTAAATAAATTCATTTTTAAATACATTTTTTAGGGTTTGGTATACCAGCAATTTTACTAATTTTGAGCATAGGATTTTTCGGAAATAAATTTATTAAGTTTAAACTATTCAGTTTTTTTGTATTATTTTTATTTATTGCAGTTAATAACATTCGGATAGAAGGTGTTGTTTTGAATTGAATATAAAAATTTCTTGTAAAATTAATTATTTTCCAATGATTTTTATTCATTTTTATACCTTCTATTTTTGCAATTTTTTCTGCAAAAACTTTATTCCATTTTTTTTTTAGAAATTTTTTTTTCATATTTTTTAATTTTAATTTATGGATAATATTTTAAAAAAATATTTAAATATTTATTTCAACATGATAAATAATTTATCTTTTTTTTTGCGTATTTTAAAAGCAGCTTTATCTAATACTCCATTAATAATTTTGTGACTGTTTTCTGAACAAAATATTTTTGAGATTTCTATTGCTTCATTAATGATTACTTTATATGGAATATCTCTTTTATATAAAAGTTCATAAAAAGACATTCTTAATATAGATTTTTCAATTTTTCCTAATCGATTTAAATTTTTTAAAATATATGGTTTAATTAAAAGATCAATTTTTTTTTTATTTAATACAATTCCAGTAAAAATTTCATTAAAATAATTTTTGTCAATTTTTTTTGTGTTTTTTTTATTAAAATCATGTTTTATTTTTTGAAAATTATTTTTAGATAATTTCCAAGCATATAATGCTTGTACAATACGAGTTCTAGAATTTTTTCGTAAATAAATTTTCATTTTTTTCTCATAGATATATTTATATATTTTTTATGATTATTTTTTTAAAATTTTCAGTTTTTTATATAATATTTTTGTTAAATTATTATTTAAAAATATTTTTATTTATTAATGATAAAAATTTTTTTATTTTTTAAAAATATTTTAACATATATTTTTTAAGGAAAATATTTTCTTTTTATTGAAAAAAATTCCGTTTTTGTAAAAAAAAATTTGCATATTTTTTTCAGAAGTTATATTATAATTAAATATCGCGGGATGGAGCAGTTTGGTAGCTCGTCGGGCTCATAACCCGAAGGTCGTTGGTTCAAATCCAACTCCCGCAAAGAGAATAATATGAAATATTTTTAATTTTTTTTATAGTTATTAGTATTTTTAAATTTTTGATATAATCCACTTATTCGAATTTTTTTTTTTTGAATAGCTTGGATAAATATTTTTTTTTTAGAATATATGTATATTTTTTTTTTTGCACGAGTTATTGCAGTATAAATTATTTCTCTTGTCATTATTTTCATTTTGTGTAATGGAAGTATTAAATGTATTTCAGAAAATTCTGATCCTTGAGATTTATGAACAGTTATTGCCCAAGTTGTTTGATATTTTTTTATTAAATTAATGGGTACAATTTTAATTGTTTTATCTGGCATGAGAAAAAAAATTTTTTTTTCTTTTTTTTTATCTAATAAAGTAATCCCTACAAGACCGTTAAATAAATTCATATTATTTATATTTTTTGATATTATAATTGGTTTTCCGATATACCATTTTTTTTTATTATTTTTAAAAAAAAATTGTGGATATTTTTTTTTAATTAATTTTTTAAAAATATAATTAATTCCTTTTACTCCAAAAAAATCATTTTTAATTAAACATAAAATTCTTTTTTTATTAAAATATTTCAATATATTTTTTATAGGTTTATTTTTTTTGATCATTTGAAAAAATTTTTTAAAAAAAATAAATAATTTTTTTATAATTTTTTCATATGAAGAATTTTTTTTTATGGAAAAAAATTTAACTTGTTTAAATTTATTAATAACAATTTTTTTAATATTTTCTATTTTTCCATTTTTTATTATTTCAGCGCATTTATCAATATTAGATTTTTCTTTAAATCGATATTTCTTTTTTAAAATAAAAACATTGTTTTTTAATAACAGATTTTTTTCTTTTAACGATTTTTTTGTTAATAAATTAAGTAAATTATAATATAATTTTTTTTTTTTTTCTTTTTTATAAAAAAATAAAATATCATGAATTATTGATCCTGAATTAATTGAAGGTAACTGATTCTTATCTCCTAAAAATATTATTTTTGTTTTTTTTGAAATATATTTTATTATTTTTTCTAACATAAAAATATCTATCATAGAAGATTCATCTATTATTAATAAATCAATATTTTTTTTATTTTTATTGGAAAAAAAATTATTTTTTTTATAAATTTTAAATAATCTATGAATTGTAAATGTAGTTTGTGGAATATATTTTTTATATTTTTTATTCATAAAAAGTTTTAAATTACTTTGAACAGATTCTAATAATTTAGCACTTGCTTTTCCAGTAGGAGCACATAATATAATTTTTTTTTTTTTTAAAAAAAAAATATAAAAATAAATTATTTTTGAAACTAAAGTAGTTTTTCCTGTACCTGGATCTCCAATTATAAATAAAAATTTTTTAAGAAAACATAATATTATTACTATTTTTTGTTCAAGATGCATGTTAATAAATATTTTGTCATTAAATATTTTTTTTAAAAAAATATTAGAATATTTTTTTTCTTTATATGGATAATTGAAAAATTTATATATTGTGTTTTCTATATGCCAGATTTTATTTAAATGTAAAAAATTGTTTTCTATTATTAAAGGAACATTTTTGTTTTTTTCACTAAAATTTTTATTTTTTAATAATTCTTTTTTTATATTTTTTTTTAAATTTAGTTTGTTAAAAATTTTTTTAGGAAAAAATTTATTTTTTAATATATTTTTTAATGAAACACACGTATTTCCCTTTCTATACATAAAACTTATATAAATAGAAATAATTAATATAAAAGTATCATTTTTTTTTGTAATGATTTCTTTTGCAAAATAATAATCTATTTTTTTTATTTTTTTTTTAAGAATTTTTTTTATTAATTTCCACATATTTATTTTTTTATATTTTTTCTTTTTTGAAGAAAGTTTTATTAATTTTTTTGAGTATTTTATGTTTCGGTACTAGAAAAAATGTTCCTTGATTACTGTTTTTCCCATCCATTCCTCGTAAAAATAGATAATAACCTCCACCAAAATTTTTTTTGAAATTATAGTTTTTAACTTTTTTTTGTAGAAATTTATGTAGTGCAAGTGAATACAAATAAAATTGTATATTATATTTTTCTTTCAAAAAATATTTTTCTAGATTTTTTTTTTGATAGTTTTTTGTTTCACCGAGAAAATTTGATTTATAGTCAACAAAATAGTATTTTTCATCATATTGAAAAATTAAATCAATAAAACCTTTTAAAATTCCTTTATTTTTGTCAAGAAAATTCATATTTTCGTTTTTCAAGATTTTATTTATAGAAAAAAAATTTATTTCTTTTTTTAATTGTAAATAAAATTCTACTTCTTTAATACATTTTTTTTGTATATTTTTTAAATTAATTTTATCCACACCAAAAGGATGAACAAGAATTGATTTTATCCAATTTTTTATAATAGGGATCCATTTTTTTGATAATTTTACTTTTTTTATTTTTTTTTTAATAAATTTTTTATGAATTTTTATATTAAAATTTATTTTTTCAAGAATTTTATGTAAAATTTTCCCGTATTTTTTTCCTTTAGGAAAGTTATTTTTAGAAATTTCTTGTGTGATCTTTTTTTTTTTTGAGATATATTTTTCAAATTTTAAAAAAATATCTTTTTTTTTAAAGTTTTTTTTGATTTGTGAAATACGAGTATAGCTTGTATTGAAATTTTTTTTGAAGTGTCTTTTAAAGTTTAAAATTTTGAATATATTGTTTTTATTTTTCTTTTTTTTTTCTTTAACTTTATTTATTAAAGTTTTTTTTTTAAAAATACATGTGATATTTTTATTTTTTTCTATTTTTTTTATTTCATGATATAGTTCTTTTATAGTCATTTTTTTTCCTTTTTGTAATACGTATCCCAAACCACTTTTATGAAAATTTGTTTTATATTTGTTTTTTTTTATAATAATTGAGCTAACTCCTAAATTACATTGAAAAATTGCTCTTGTAATAGCTACATATAAAAGTCGTATTTCTTCAGATAATTTTTCTTTTTCTTCTAATTTTATTTTTTTTTTAGATTTACATAAATTAATGAATGTATTATATTTTTTTTTATCGTGAAAAATGAATTTTTTTGAATGAGTAAAATTTGAAATAAAGGGAATCCATATGATTGGATATTGCAAACCTTTAGATTTATATATAGTAGTTATATTTATTACATATTTATTATGATGTAATTTTTGTTGGTATTTTTTTTTATCATTTATTTGATTTATTTTTTTTTTTAGCCAAGAGATTATTGAAGAACGTTCTTTTCTTAAACATGATTTTTTTTCTAAAATTTTTCCTAAATGTATTAAATTAGATATTTTTTCTTTATATTTTTTATGGAAAAAATAATTTTTATAAAGATTACTTGTAGAAATAATTTCATTTATTAGATTTAATATTCCTTTTTTTTTCCATATTTTTTTATACTTTGAAAAAGTTTTTTTTAAATTAGACCACAAAGAATATTTTTTTTTAATTTTATTAATTACATATGTGTTTTGAAAGATAATTGATGTAGCTAAAGCTCTATTAAAATAATTTTCATTTGAGGAATCTAAAATAGATTGTAATATATAGTATAGTTCTTTGACTTCAATTGTATGAAAAATAGATTTATTATATGATGTATAGTATGAGTAAATATTTAATTTTAGCAATTCTTTTTTCATGATTTTATATTCTTGGTAGTTTTTAACTAAAATACAAATATCTTGAATTTTTAATTTTTTTCTTTTTTCTTTTGTTATAAGAAAAGCTTGTGATTTTTTCATTTTTTGAATTAAGAAATATATATTTTGTGAACATTTTTTTGCAATCCAATTATTATATTCAAAAGGTGTTTGTGGAGTGTTTTTTTTTAACCAAAACTTTATTGCTGGTTGTTCTTTTTTTTTAATAAAATATTTTTTTTTTTTTGATTCTTTGGGTGATAACGCTGGAATGAATTTTATTTTTTTAAATAAAAAAATTTTTTTCATTCGAGAAAATAAAAAATTAATACTTTCGATTAATTTTTTTGAAGATCTCCAGTTTGTATTTAAGGTGTATATATTAGGTATTTTCGATTTAATTTTAAGGTAAAAAAATATGTCAGCTCCACGAAAATTATAAATAGATTGTTTTGGGTCTCCTACAAGAATTAATGATGATTCTATTTTTTTATTATTATATATTTTTTGAAATATTTTATATTGTTGCATATCTGTGTCTTGAAATTCATCAATAAATGCTATTGGAAATTTTTTTTGAATATATTGAGAAAGAGATTTTTTTTTTTTGAGAAGAGTTAAAAGAGATGAAATTAAATTTTCATAAGAAAATTTTTTTTTTTTTATTTTTTTGCAAATTTTAGGAATTTTTTTAATTGCTTGAATTAAAAGAGCTTCTTTTAAAGAAAAATTTTTTTTTAAAAATTTGTCAATTTTATTTAAAAAAGAGATTTTTTTTTTTTTTGAAAGAACATTTTTCTCTATTTTTTTTTTAGAAAAATGAAAGAGTTCTTTTGGAATTTTATAGTTTTTCGTCTTTTTTAAAGTCCATTTTTTTATTTTTTTTACCCATGTATTAAAATTTTTTTTATGATAAATTCTTTGGTTTAATATTTTTTTATGAAAAATTTTTTTTAAGTTAATATATATTTCTTTCCATTTTTTTTTAAATTTTTTTATTTTTTTTATATTTTTTTCATGATATTTCATGATATCATTGTTTTTTTTTGTATATAAAAAAAAATCAGACTTAATATTCAACCATGGTTGTATTTCTTTAAATAATTCTTGAGGATTTTTCCAATATTCAAAAATAATTTGAGAAATTTCTTTATTATATGGATAAAAAAAATTTCTCCAAAAAATATATGTTGAATTTTGATATAAAAGATTTTCGTTATATACTTTTTTTTTTTTTATTAAATATTCAAAATAATAATTTTTTTTTTTTAAAATATATCTGCAAAATCCATGAATAGTATAGATTGATGCATTATGAATATTTATATAAGATTTTTTTAATATTTGAGCAGCATGATTAAAATTTTTTACTTTTTTGAATATTTTTTTATAATTTTTATTTTTTGTTTTTTTTGATAAAAAATCTAGATATAGATTATAGATATTTTTTTCTAATCTTTTTTTAATCTCTTTTACAGCGTTTTTTGTATATGTAATAATTAAAATATTTTCAACTGAATATTTTTTTTGTGTATTTATATTTATTCCTAATAGTAGACGTAAATATAAAAGTATAATTGTAAATGTTTTTCCAGTTCCAGCAGATGCTTCAATTATTTTTTTTCCATTTAAATGAGTTGAAAAAATATTAATGTTTTGATTTTTTTCTTTCTTATCTTTTTTTTTGTTATTTTTAATCATTTCGTTTTTTATAAGATATTTTTGTATATTGGAAGCATCCAATATTTTGTTGTTCTTTTTATTTGATGTATCATTTTTTTATTTAATTTAGGAAAAATTTTTTGTAAATATAAGTTTTTTTTTTCACCTAAAAAGTATTGATTTCCATTCCAAGTTTCGAGAAACTTTTTTTCACTATATTTTATTTTTTGTTTTTTTATAGAAATTTTTTTTTCTTTTTTATCAAAGATGTAATTAAACCAATTTAATCCAGTTTTTGTTAAAACAATAGGTTTTTTTAATCCTTGTAAATAACCAAGGATATATTTTAATAAATTTTTTTTAGAGTTTTTACAAGATATTTTTTGAAAAGAAATTGTTTTATTTATTCCTATATATGTACTTTTTTCTCCTTTTAGAAGACAATGTATTAAATGTTCTAACCAAAATGAAATAATATTATAAGAATGTATAGATGATGTTTTCCAACGAAATAATTCTTTATGAGAAATATTTTTTAGTTTTCCATAAATTGTAAATTTTTTAATTTTAAATAAAAATTTTTTTCCTAAGAGATTTTTGTTATTTTTTATTTTTATAAAAATTTTTTTAATTTTAGAAATTTGATTTTTAAAATGTATTTTTCCAAAATGTTTATGTGGTAATATTCCTATAGATTGAATTTTATTAAATAATTTTTTTAGATCTTTTTTCTCTAACATATATTCTAAAATTTTTTTTTTTATAAAATAATTATTTTTATAATCTATTGAAAAAGGTTCTTCATTATAGTTAATAAAGTTATTATTTTTATAATAGATATTTAATATTTTATTGAAAAAATAATTTATTGGATTGTTCCAAAAAGAAATTAATTTATTAAAATTTATTTTTCTGATTTTTTTAAATAAATAAATTTTTTTAATAAATTTTTTTTTTAGATCTATTTTTTTCAAAAATAAAGTTTTTTTAAATGTATGATTATAGATATTTTTTTTTTCAAAATTTGTTTTTGGATGAATAAAAGATATTTTTTGAAATATATTTTTATGGGAAGAAAAATTATTTTCTATATATTTTTTTAATTTTTTAATTACACTAGAAATTTCATTTTTTTCTATTTTATTCGGAGAATTATTAATATAACTAATATAAATTTTTTTTTCAGTAAAAGCTAGTAGTTCAAAAAAGAGAAAAAAATTATCTTCTGTTTTTTTTTGATCTGAAGATTTTTGATATTTATATATTAGATTTTCTTCATTTTCAGTTATTTTTTTTGGAAAATTATTTTCATTCATTCCTAAACAATATGTAATTTTAGAGTTTATTTTTCTTAAAGAATTAAAATTTGTAAATTGTATACAATTATTGTTTATATTTTTTTGTATAAAGATTTTTTTCAATCTAATGTTTAATTCATATTTTAATATATTTACAGACATTTTTTTTTTATATGAACTTTTTTTAATTTCTTTTAGTAAAATTATTAATTTTTTTTTAATTATTTTGTAAATTTTTTTATTTTTTTTGTTTAATTGAAAAAAATCTTTTATTATTTTTTTATATATTTTTATCCATTTTTTTATTTTTCTTTTTTTTGATAATTTTTTCTTCCATTTTGTTAATTTTTTAATAAAAAATATTAATTTTTCTAATAAATTTATATGGTCTTTTTCATATATATTATATGGACGTATTTTATTTTTTGTTTGAATATTTTCTTGAATTCCGTATCCTAAAATTATTTTTTTTATTCCATATTTCCAAGTGTTTTGAAATGTGGGATAAATTCCGCTTTTTTTTTTATGTTTTTTATCAATTCCCCAGCGTATATTTGTATCTTTTATCCATGTTTTTATTATTTTAATGTCTGTTTTTGAAATAAGAAATTTTTTTGCAATAAATTTAAAATTTAAAAAATCTAATATTTTTTCATTTTCAAATTTGTTTTGAGGTAATGATAAAATTTTATTTAAAATATATAAAATAGAATTTTTTGTAAATAATGGTTTTTTTATTTTATATGGTATTTGAGTATTATTTATTTGAGATTGAAAAACTGATTTTATGTATGGTATATAATCTTTTATTTTTTCTGTTTTTACAATAATATCTTTTGGTTGTAACTTATGATTTTCATGTAAATTTTGTAATATGTTTTCATATAATATTTCTATTTCTCTTAAACGATTATTACATTCATGTATAGTAATCGAATTATCTATTGATTGTATTTGTATTTTTTTTGTATTTGTTTTATCTATTAATTTTAAAAAATTATTTTTTATTTTATTTAATAATGTATTTTTTTTTTTTTCATAAAAAAATTCTATTTTTTTACTTAAAGAAAAAATATATTTTATTTGTTTAATGTGATTTTTTGTCCAAATGGATAAAAGAGAGTATTTTTCCCAAGATTTATTTTTTTTTAAGTATCTAATATCAAATGGTGTAGAAATAAAAATATGGATATCAATTTTTTTACTTATTTTTTTTAAAATTTTAAAATAAAATTTTGAAAATTGAAATGGATTAATAATAAAGATTTTAGATGGAAATTTTTTATATATATATTTTTTAAAAATTTTTTTTTTAAAAAAATCTTTATATAAATTGATATAATGATATATATTTTTTTTTATTGTATGTGTTTGAATTTTTTTCCAGATTTTTTTTTGAATAAAATATTTTTTATTATATTTTTTTTTATCTTGTTTATTATACTCCCATCTTATTATCCAATTTGGTCTAAAAATTAAATATTCGTAAAAAATTTTTGATAATTCTTTTAAATATTGAAAGTTTTCTATTTCGTTTTTTTTTATTTTACATATTTTTTTTATATATTTTGATAAATGAATTAATTCCCAAAAAATATTATTCTTTTTCAGAAGTAAGTATTTTTTTTTAAATAAAAATTTTTTTAATACATAAGAAATAAAATTATTTTGCGTAAAGAAATTAAGATTGATAGAAATTCCTAGTATTTTTGCTATTTTTTTTTTAATTATTTCAGATTTTTCCAGATCTTCTGTTACTAGGATTTCTTTCATAAAGATATTGTTTGTTTTTTTTTTATATATAATTTGACATATTTTTTTTATTAAATAATTAAAATTATTTGAAGTGTAAATTTTTATCATAATTTATTTTCAAGAATTTAAAAAAATAAATTAAAGTAATTAAATGAAATTATTTTCTAAAATTTTAGAAAATTTATTTTTCAATTTAATTACTTAAAAATTAAATTATTTCTTTATTTTGTAATATTAAATTTTGTTTTATAAATGGAGTTTCTATTTCTTGTTTATCTAGTTCTTTTTTAAATTTTATCATTAAATCCCAATAAACGTTATTTAAATCTTCTGTTTTGTTCCAACATCGAATAATGAATTTTACTGAATAAGGAGAAAATTCACTTAATCCGATTAAGATATCTTGATTTTTTAATACACGATTTTCCTGATTGAGTACATTTCTTAATATTTTTGTTACTTTTTCAACATCAACATTATTTGAGAAACTAATAGAAAATTCGTTTCTTCTAATCGGAGAACGAGTATGATTAATAATATTTCCGGAAAGAATATTAAAATTAGGTATAATTGCTGTTTTTCCATCCATTGTATTTAAAATAGTATAAAATATATCTATATTTTTTATAGTTCCAGATATTTTTCCTATTTGTATATATTCTCCTTTTTTAAATTTTTGAAAAATTTTTATTAAAATTCCAGCTGTAAAATTTGATAGTGTGTTTTGAAGAGTTAATCCTACTGTCATTCCTAATGTTCCTAATGAAGCTACAAGAAATGTAAGGTGTATATCATATAAATAGCCTAAAAATATTACAATTATAATTGTGATAAGTGAATATTTTAACATTTTTAAAAAAATCCATAAATTTTATATTAAAAAAATATTGTTTTAGAAGTTTATAATAAAGTAAATTTTTAGTTTAATAAAATAAATTATAAATTTTTATATAAATATTTTAAAATATAAAAAATTTATTTCATACAAACTTGAACAGTATTGATATAAATATTATTTTATAATGAAAAGTTTTATAATTTTAAAATGATTAGGATAAAATTTAAATATCAAAATAAAATTGTAAAATATTTTTTTATATCAATAGAGTGAATATTTTTATAATAAATTTATTGAATTTAATTTTTTAAAAATTTTTTTTAATTTATAAGATGTATAATTTTTTGATTTTTGTATCCAATTTCTTGGATCATAATATTTTTTGTTCGGTTTATTTTTTCCTTCTGGATTTCCTAGTTGCGTTTTTAAATATTGTTTTTTTTCTTTATAAAATTTTAAAATTCCTTTCCAAGTAAACCACTGTATATCAGTATCAAAATTCATTTTAACTACTCCATATTTAATTGCTTTTTTAATATCTGATAATTTCGAACCTGATCCTCCGTGAAAAACAAAGTTTAATGGATTTTTTTCAGAAATTTTATTTTTTTTTTTTATATATTCTTGTGATAATTTTAAAATTTTTGGTTTTAAGTCGATATTTCCTTTTTTATATACACCGTGTACATTTCCAAAAGAAGCTGCAATAGAAAAATTTTTGCTAATTTTTAATAGATTATTATAAGCATAATTTACTTCTTTTGGTTTTGTATATAAATATTTTTTTTGTAAATGTGTATTATCAATTCCATCTTCTTCTCCTCCAGTACATCCTAATTCCATTTCTAATAACATATTTATTTTACTCATTTTTTGAAAATATTTTAAGCAAATTTTAATATTTTTTTTTAAATTTTCGTTAGATAAATCTAACATATGTGAGGAAAATAATGGTTTTTTATATTTTTTAAAATATTTTTCTCCATAAAGAATTAATCCATCTAACCATGGTAATAATTCTTTATTACAATGATCTGTATGTAGTATAACTGGAATGTTATAGTATTTTGACATTAAATGTATATGCTGAGCACCAGATATTGCTCCATCTATTGCTCTTTGATTTTTTTTTTTATTATTATTTCCTCCAGATAAAAAAATAGAACCTCCGTATGAGAATTGTATGATTACTGGAGATTTAATGTGATTTGCCGCTTCTAAGACCATATTAATAGAATCTGTATTAATACAATTTATAGCAGGAATCGCAAAATTATTTTCTTTAGCTATTTTAAAAATTTTTTTCGTTTCATTTCCATCAAGTACACCTGTTTTAAAATTTTTTAAAATTTTTTTCATAATTTACCTTAATTATATTAAATATTATTGTTTGATAGAACATTTTTTTTTAACATTTTTATTGCAGGTAAATCTTTTTTTTCAATAAATTCTAAGAACGCTCCTCCTCCAGTAGATATATATGAAATTTTATTTTTTATATTAAACATTTCTATTACTGCTAATGTATCTCCTCCTCCAGCAATTGAAAATGCATTTTTATTATTTGCTATAGCATATGCAATTTTTTCTGTTCCAGATCGAAATTTTTTTAATTCAAAAACACCCATTGGTCCATTCCAAATTATTGTTTTTGCGTTTTTAATTATTTTTTTTATTTTTATAATGCTTTTTTCTCCTATATCCATTATTTCTTCATTTTTTAGAATAGAACATGAATTTTTTATAATACATTCATTATTTTCATTTTTGATTTTAGAATCTTCTGGTATAAAAATATTATATTTTTCTTTTAATTTTTTTGCTGATTTGATAAATTTTTTTTCAAAAATTGAGTTTCCAACAGAATTTTTGATAGCTAAAAATGTATTAGCAATTCCTCCACCAACGATTACAGTATCTGAAATTTTTGAGAGTGTTTTTAAAATATTAAATTTTGTAGATATTTTCGCTCCTCCTAAAATAGTTACTACTGGTTTTTTTGGTTTTTTAATTGCTTGAGTTAAAGATTTTATTTCAGACATAAATAAAGGTCCTGCACATGCTATTTTTGAAAAAAATCCTACTCCGTATGTTGAAGCTTCCATTCTATGAGAAGTTCCGAATGCGTCCATTACAAAAATATCACATAAAGAAGCATATTTTTGAGATAGTTTTTTGCTATTTGTTTTTTCTCCTTTATTAAAACGAACATTTTCTAAAATTAATATTTCTCCATGTTTTATTTGTATTGTATTATCAATAGTATTAGAAAAATGAATAGTTGTATTATTTAATTTTTTTCTTAAATATTTTACTATTGGAAATAATGAATATTTTTTTTGATATTTTCCTTCTACAGGTCGTCCTAAATGAGAAAGAATAATAATTTTACAGTGATTTTTTAAAGCAAGTTTTATAGTTGGTAAAGAATATATAATTCGTGCATCTGACGTAATTTTATTTTTTTTCATAGGAACATTTAAATCTAATCTAATTAATATTTTTTTTTTTTTAATATTTATTTTTGTCATTTCATTAATTATCATTTTTTTTCTCTTATTTTTTTCATCTTATTATTTTAATTTAATTTTTTTTAAAAATGTAAATAAAATTAATTTTTTTTTAAAAAAATTTTTTCTTATAAAAAATTTATATGATTTTTTTAAAAAAAAATAAAATATTTAATTTTTTAACCATATTTTTATTCCATCTAAAAACATTTGTGTAGACATCATAATTAGAATAAGCCCCATAAGTTTCTCTAAAACATGTATAATTTTTTCACCAAAAAAATTTAAAAAAATATCAGACATTAATAATATAATTAAGGTTATAGTCCAAGCAATAAATAATGATAAAAATAATAAGTTGATTGTATTTGGATTTTGATGAGATAATAACATTAAAGTAGCTAGAACAGAAGGTCCAGAAACTAACGGAATTGCTAAGGGAACAAGAAATGGTTCTTCTTGGGAAGAAATTTTTTCTTTGTTTTTTTTTTCATTTGGAAAAATCATTTTTATAGCAATTAAAAATAAAATAATTCCTCCTGCAATAGAAACTGTTTCTGTTTTAAGATTTAAAAAGTGAAGAATATTTTCTCCAGAAAATAAAAAGATTGTCATAATTAAGAAAGCTACAAACATTTCTCTAATTAATATCAGACGTCTTCTTTTTGAATCAATATTTTTAAGGATTGTCATAAATAGAGGAAGATTTCCTAATGGATCCATAATTAAAATTAGTAATGTTGTTGTAGAAATGATTGTTTTCATTACTTTTCCTATTGAAAAAAATAAATAAAATTATTGTTTTTTTAATTATATATTATTAATGTTATTCATTATAATTTTATTTTTTTAAAATTTTTTTAAAATGAACATTTTTTATATTTATGATTAAAGATTTTTTATATAATTTTTTTAAATTTTTTTATATTCTATATATTTTACAAGAGGATCATTTTTATTCTTTGATTTTTTAAACAATAAAAATGATATTACATATTATGAAAAAACTTGTTGGTTTTGTTGGATGGAGAGGAATGGTAGGATCGGTTTTATTAAAAAGAATGTTAGAAGAAAATGATTTTGAAAAATTTATACCTGTTTTTTTTTCTACTTCACAAGTAGGGAAAAAAAATCCGAAATTTAAGAAAAAAATTTTACCAGGTTTTTTAAAAGATGCTTATAATTTAGAAGAATTAATGGAATTAGATATTATTATTACATGTCAAGGAAGTGATTATACTCAAAAAATATATCCTATATTAAGATCTTCTGGATGGTTAGGTTATTGGATAGATGCGGCTTCAGATTTAAGAATGAATAAAGATTCTGTTATTGTATTGGATCCAATAAACGGTAAAAATATTAAACAATCTATTGAAAATGGTTTAAAAACATTTATTGGAAGTAATTGTACAGTTAGTTTAATGATGTTAGCTCTGGGCGGTTTGTTTAGAAATAATTTAATTGAATGGATTTCATTTTCCACATATCAAGCTGCTTCTGGTGGAGGATCAGGATATATTATGGATTTATTGCAACAAGTTTATTGTTTAAATAAATATTTATATAAAAATTTAGATTTATCTACTTCAATATTAAAAATTGAGAAAGATATAACAAAGATAATGAATAAAAATAATTTTCCAGTTAAAAATTCTTTGGTTCCTTTAATTTTAAATTTAATTCCATGGATTGATTCAAGAATGAATAATGGACAAAGTCGTGAAGAATGGAAAATGGAAAAAGAAACAAATAAAATTCTTAAAAAAAAAAATAAAGATATAATAAAAATTGATGGAAATTGTGTAAGAATTGGTGCTTTAAGATGTCATAGTCAATCTTTTTTAATTAAATTAAAAAAAAATATTAATATTAATGATATAGAGAGGATAATATCTAATGATAATAAATGGGTCTCTATTGTTCCAAATGAAAAATCTGAAAGTTTAAAAAAATTAACACCTTTATCCATAACAGGAACTTTGAAAATTCCTATAGGAAGAATTCGAAAATCAAGTCTTGGACAAAAATATTTGTCAGCTTTTTCAATTGGAGATCAATTATTATGGGGAGCAGCTGAACCTTTAAGAAGAGTTTTAAAATTTTTACTTTAATTTTTTATTTTTTTTTATAAAATATGAATATGGAATTTTTACAGTTTGTGAATTTATTAAATCATAATTAAAGAAATTACATAAAAGAGGAATTTCTCGTTTTGTTGTTATGTCGTCGGAGATTATTAAAATTAATTCTCCGATTTTTATTGATCTTAGTTTTTTTCTTAGAAAAAGCATTGTGTCTGGACATCTTAATCCTATTAAGTTTATTATTTTTTTTTTGGTAATCATTTTTATATTTTTATATAAAAGAAAAGTTTAAATTTGATGAGAAATTGATTAAATATTTAATAAAACATAATTGATATTTCTTTTAATATCATCCATATACTTTCTTTATTTATTTTTTTTATTGATAATTTTATCCAAATTAAATATTTAATAATTTTTAAAAAATTTTGGTAAGTATTTTTTTTACTTGATCGTATGTAGTCTTTATGATTTGATTTCCAAATTTTTTTTTTATATAAAAATTTTTCTTTTTCTTTTTTTTTTTTTAAAAGTACTAAGATATTAATTTGAATTTCCAGATGTCGAATTAAATATAAAGGAGAAACATTTTTTTGATGTAGAGAACTTAAAGATAAAATAGATTTTTTATTTTTTCCTAATAATAAATAATTAATCCATTGAAAAACATTTTTTGTATCTTTTTCGAAAATTATTTTTTTTATTTTTTTTTTTGTGATTTTTTTTTTAGGAAATGTTAATGATAAAATATCTAAGTGTTTATTTAATAAAAAAAAATCTTTTTGAAATTTTTTATACAAATATTTTTGTGCGTTTTCACTAATTGTATTATTTAATAAATAATTTTTTATCCAGTCAAAATAATTTTTTTTTTTTAAAGGAAAACAAGAAATAGAGATTTTATTTTTTGGAAAAGATTTGTTAAATGTAATATTCAAAATATTTCTGTAATTTATTTTATATAAAATAATAATTATAATATTGAGTTTTAATATTTTTTTATTTTTTTTTATTTTTTTTAAAATTTTTTCTTGAATTTTTTTTAATTTTATTTTTAAAATAATAATTTTTTTTGTATAAAAAAAATCTTTTTTTTTGCATTCATAAAAAAATTGATTCCAGTTTTTTTCTTTATCAATATTGATATTTTTATGATTTTTTATATTTTTTTTTTTTAAATTTTCTAAAATTATTTCTTGAAATTTTTCTATAAGAAATTCTTCTGATCCATATATGATGTAACATGATCTTGTTATTTTTTTTAAATCAATAATTATTTTTTTTAAATTATAATAATTCATTTTTTTACTATTTAATTCCTTTCGTTAGATGTAATTAAATTTAAAACTTTATTTGGAATAAAAATTTTTTTAATAATTTTTTTGTTATTAATTTTTTTAGTTACTTGATTTTTTTTTAGAATTTGAGAAATAATTTTTTTTTTATTTATGTTTTTTTTTATTGAGTACATACAGCAAAATTTCCCATCAATTTGTATAATTATTTTATTCTTTTTTAAAATTAAATTTTTATTTATTTTAGGCCATTTATTGATATCAAATTTTTTAATTTTCTTGAATTCTGATAAAAGTTTATAACTATAATGCGGAGTAAATGGACTGAGCAGTTTAATTATTGTAATTAAGGATTTTTTTATAATGTTATTTTGAAAATTTATTTCTAGTGGTTTTTTTTTTAAATATTTGAAAAATTTCATAATTTTTGCAATAGCAGTGTTGAAAGAGTTTTTTTTGATATCTTTAGATACGTTATATATAGTTTCATTTAAATTAGATATAATTTTTTTATTTTTTTTTATAATTGTTTTTTTTTTTGTATATAATTCAATATAAGAATAGCAAAATTTCCAAAGTTTGTGTAGAAATCTGTGCATTCCTTTTAATCCTTTTTCATTCCAATATAGATCTGCTTCAACAGGAGCTGCAAACATAATGAATAATCTCACTGTATCTGCTCCATATTTATTAATTATTTCTTGAGGTTCAATTCCATTATTTTTGGATTTTGACATTTTTATCATCCCTGTTGAAATAATTTTTTTATTTGTAAATTTAGAGGTTGGAACGAATTGACCTTTTTTATTTTTTTTTAGTTTAATATCTTTAGGATTAATCCAGATACGTGTTTTATCTTTTTTTTGATAATAATATGCATTAGATAAAACCATTCCTTGACAGATCAAATTTTTCGCTGGCTCATCATGCGTAACTAAATTAAAATCTCGTAATAACTTATGAAAAAATCTAAAATAGATTAAATGCATTGTTGCATGCTCAATTCCTCCAATATATGTGTCTATTGGTAACCAGTATTTCGCAGTAATAAAATTTATCATAGAATCATTAAAATTTGGGCAAGTATATCTTGCATAATACCAAGAAGATTCAAAAAATGTGTCAAATGTATCTTTTTCTCGAATAAATTTTTTACCGTTAATTTTTATTCTTTTCCATTTTTTTATATTTTTTTTATTATGATAGTTTGATAAATCAGGACAAATAACTGGTAATTTTTTTTTAGGAATAATAATTTCTTCTCCTTTTTTATTTATTGCAATTGGGATTGGTGTTCCCCAATTTCTTTGTCGAGAAATATTCCAATTTTGTAGTTTATATTTTTTTGTTTTTTTTCCAATTTTTTTCTTTTTAATTATTAATAATATCTTTTTTTTTAGAGAAAGATAATTTTTTTTTTTAGTAGTTTTATGATATTTTTTTTTTGTATAATTAAAGATTTTATTTTTTTTATAAAAATTTAATTCACTCGAACTATATTTAGGAGATGCTAGGATGATATTATTTCCATATTTTATGGAAACAAAATTTGCAATCCAAATTGGTAATTTTTTTTTTGTAAACGGATGAAAAGCAAAAATATGAGTATTAATTCCAAAATTTTTTATTTTTTTAAAATTTTTAACAGAAATTAATTTTTTTTGTTGTTTTTTTATAAATTTTTTAATTTTTACATTCTTTTTTATTATTTTTTTTAAAAATTTATTGTTTATAGAAATAGCTATATATTCTGCATCTAAGATTCCATGTATTTTTTTTGTGTATACTTTTATTTTTTTTTTTGTATGTGTTATTTTTAAATTTATTTCTATTCCTTTTGATCTTCCAATCCAATTTTTTTGCATATTTTTTACTTTTTCAGGCCATCCTTTTAATGTTTTGATTCCTTGATATAATTCTTCTGCATATTTTCTAGTTTTTAGAAACCATTGAGGAATTTTTTTTAAGCTTACTTTTGTATCACATCTCCAACATTTTCCTTCAATTACTTGTTCATTAGCTAAAACAGTTTTATCATATGGACACCATTTTACCAAAGATTTTTTTTTGTATACTAATTTTTTTTCATATAATTTTATAAAGAACCATTGTTCCCATTTATAATAATTCGGATTACAAGTCGAAAGTTCTCGACTCCAATCATAACTAAATCCTAAAGATTTTAATTGTTTTTTCATGTATTTTATGTTTTGCAATGTCCATTCTTTGGGATTTTTTTTATTTTTTATAGCAGCTTCTTCTGCAGGTAGTCCAAAAGAATCCCAACCAATAGGTTGTAAAACATTTTTACCTAACATTCGATGATATCTAGATATTACATCACTAATTGTATAATTTCTAACATGCCCCATATGTAAATTTCCAGATGGATATGGTAACATTGGAACACAATAATATTTTTTTTTTTTAATATCTTCAAAAACTTTAAATTTTTCTTTTTTTTTCCATTTTTTTTGTATTTTTTTTTCAATTTTTTGTGGATTATATTTTTTTTTCATTTTTTTTGTATTTTTTTTTCAATTTTTTGTGGATTATATTTTTTTTTGTTTTTTTTTTTTTGATTTTTTATTCATATTTTTGTAAAGAGAGTTAAAAATATTTTTTTAAATATTATTTTTTATTATTTTATTTTTTTCTATTTTATTTCTAGTTTATTTTCTTTTTTTTTTTCATCTTTTATATTTTTTTCTTGATTTATTTTTTCTTGTTGATATTTTTTTGTATTATTTATATTTTCTTTGATATTTTTAAAAATTTTTCTTAATACATCTTTTATTGTTATGATTCCAGTAATCATTCCAAATTCATCAACAACAATAGCTATATGAATTTTTTTTAAATAAAATTCTTGTAAAATTTTATCTAATCTTTGGCCTTCAGGAACAATAATTGGAGGTTTAATATTTTTTTTTAAAATAAATTGTTCTTTTTTATTTTTAATAAATTGAATTAAATCTTTAGCTATCAGAAATCCTTTTAAATGAGAATTATCTTGACTAAAAACTGGAAATCTTGAATACGGAGATTTTGTAATAACTTTTAAACATTTTTTAATGTTATCATGAGTTTGAAGGTGAATGATTTTGTTTCTGGGAATCATTATGTCTTTTACTTTTTTATTTTCTATATTTATTATGTTTTTAATCACATAATATGTGTTGTTCTGAATTAATTTATTTCTTTTTGCTCCTTTTATTATATTTAATAATTCTTCTTTGTCTTGTGGTTCATTATAAAAAATTTGATTTATTAATGACGAAAAAAAGCTTTTTTTATTTTTTTTTTTCATATGATATTTTTCTCATTTATTTTAAATTTTTATAATATATACTTTATATATAATATGGATTTTTGAAACCAAAAGACTTCATTGTTTGTATTTCTTTTTTTTCCATGTTTTTTCTATTTAAAAAATTGTTATGTTGATAACCTGTTAAATGTAAAATTCCATGAATAATTATACGAGCCCAGTACTCTTTTATTTTAAATTTATATTTTTTTGATTCTTTTTCAAGAACGCTTTTACAAATTACTAAATCTCCTAATATTAATTTTTCATTTTCATTTAATATATTGATTATCGGAAAAGATAAAATATTTGTTTCTTTTTTTTTTTTTTTATATAAGAAATTTAACTTTATCATTTTTTTTTTATTTACAACATTTATTGTAAAAATATAATTAATAGATTTTTTTGTGATTTTTTTAATCCATTTTTTTATTATTTTTTTTGTGGGAATATTTTTTTTATTTTTACAAGAATATTTTATATTTAATTTTAGCATTTTAGAAGAATATGTTTTTAAATAATTTGTTTATATTTTCCTCGTAAAGTTTGCATATGTGCTTGAGATATTTTGACATAGGAAAATTTTCCAATAAGTTCTTTCGGACCATTAAATATGACTGTTCTATTATTTTCTGTTTTTCCAAAAAGTTTCTTTTTTTTATTTATATAAATTTTTTTCTCAACTAATACTTTTTGATACGTTCCAATCATTTTTTGACTGAAATATTTAATATTATTATTTATTTCTCTTTGTAAGAGATATAATCTTTTTTTCTTTTCTTGTAGGCTAATTTCATCTTTTAAACGAGATGCTGAAGTACCAGGGCGGGGAGAATATATAAAACTAAAACTTATATCAAATTTAATATCTTTAATTAATTTTAACGTTTTTTGAAAATCTTTTTTAGTTTCTCCTGGAAATCCTACGATAAAATCAGAAGTAATATAAATATTTGGACGAAATTTTTTTATTTTATTAATAATTTTTTTATATTCAGAAATACTATATTTTCTTCGCATTTTTTTTAAAACTTGATTTGAACCACTTTGTACAGGTAAATGTAAACTATTAACAAGTTTAGGTGTGTTTTTATATATTCCAATTAAATCATTTGTAAAATCCATTGGATTACTTGTTAAAAATCTGATTCTTTTAATATTATTGATATTAGAAATTAATTTTATTAATTTTGATAAATTACATTTTAAACCATTTTCAAAAGTTCCAATATATGAATTAACGTTTTGTCCAAGAAGTATAATTTCTTTTGTTCCATTTTTTGCTAAAAATTTTGCTTCACATAAAATATCTTGAGGATTACGATGTATTTCTCTTCCTCTAGTGCGTGGAACTACACAATATGAACAAAATTTATTACATCCTTCCATAATAGAAATATAAGAACTAATTTTTTTTTTAAAATTGTTTTTAAAAAATTTATATTTTTTTAATTTTTTTGAATTAATATTAATAATATTTTTTCTTTTTATTTGTATTTCTTTAATCATTTTAGGTAAACGATGAATTGTTTTTGGTCCAAAAATAATATTAACTAAAGAAGATCTTTTATAAATATTTTTTTTTTCTTGTGTAGAAACACATCCTCCTACTGCTATAATTAAGTTTTTATTTTTTTTTTTTAAATTTTTCCAACGACCTAATTGATGAAATAATTTTTCTTGAGCTTTTTCTCTAATAGAACAAGTATTTAAAATAAGGATATCTGCTTTTTCTGAATGATGTGTTTGTGTATAATTTAATTTTTTTTTTAATATATTAGCAATTAAAGATGAATCATATTCATTCATCTGACATCCCCATGTTTGAATATATATTTTTTTCATTTTTTTTAATTTTAAATATTTTATAAAATTATTATTTTAGTAGTCAATAAAACTTATAAGATATTTTGTTTTATTTTGAACGATATTTTATAAAAAAAAATAATATTTTTTGTTTTAAAAATTTATAAATTGTATGTAAATCAAGATTAAATTTTTCAACTAGTGTTATTATTTTTTCTGTGTTGAGGATTGATTTTTTTTTTAAAAAAAAATCAAAATATTAGATAAATAACGATTTTTATTTTTCGTATTATTTTATATAATTTCTAAAATTATATCATTTTTAAAATAAATGGTATTAAAATTTTCATTTTACTTTTATAAATAAAAATTTCTTTTCAGAAAGAATATATTAATATTTTTTATTTTTAATTTTATAAAATGTATATTTTTTTAATAAATAATTTTTTTAATTTATTAGATAATAATTTTTTATAAAAAAATTTTTATAGAAAAATATAATTTTTTAAGAAAATGATTTTAATTGTATATTTTTTTGATACAGTAAATAAAATTTTTTATATTTCTAAAGATAACATTTCTTGTATTGTTTGGCGTCTTCTAATTTGAATGATTTTATTTTTTTTTATTAGAATTTCTGGAATTAGTGGTCTACTATTATAATTAGAAGACATAGAAGCACCATATGCACCTACATCATGAAATATTAAAAAATCTCCACATTTGACTTTTGGTATTTTTATAGTATAAATTTTATTATTTTTTTTTTGTGTAAATATATCTCCTGATTCACATAATGGTCCACCAATAATTACATCTATCATTTTTGAATAATTTAATTTTCTGTTGTCTTGAGGTAGAATAGATATATAATGATAACTTCCATATAATGTAGGTCTTATTAATTCATTAAATCCTACATTTACTAATATAAATATTCTATTTTTTACTTTTTTAATACTTTCTATTGTAGATATTAAATATCCTGATTCTGCAACTAAAAATCTTCCAGGTTCTATTTCTAATTTTATTGGACATTTTAAATTTTTAGAGATTTTTTTTCTGGCTTTGTTCCATATTTCATAGTAATCATGAATATTAATCTTTTTATCTTTTTTTTTATACGGAATTGTTAGACCTCCTCCAGCAGAAATATAAGATAATTGAAGATTTATTTTTTTTGCTTCTTGAATCATAGCATTGCACACTTTTTTTAAATGTGTATAATCTACTCCAGATCCAATATGCATATGTAGTCCAATTAAATTTAAATTATATTTTTTTATTAATTTTAATGCTAATTTTGTGTTCCAAATTCCGTGTTTACTATTTTTTCCTCCTGTATTAGTTTTTTTATCATGCCCATGCCCAAATCTTGGATTTATTCTTATCCATATTTTATGATTTTTAGATTTTTTTCCAATCTTTTTAATCATATCTATTGATCCAATATTAATTGGAATATTATATTTGATAACTTTTTTTAAAGTGTTTTTTTCTATAATATCAGATGTATATACAATATCGTTGCTGTTTTTTTTAAATCCTGCTTTAAGAGCTCGTTCAATTTCTCCTAAAGAAACGGCATCTATTTTTGTTCCGTATCTTTTCATTAATTTTAATATATGAATATTTGAACAAGATTTTTGTGCAAATCTTATAATATCAAATTTTTTTAATTTCAATATTTGTTTTTTAATAGTTTCAGAAGAGTACATCCAGAGTGGAGACTTATATTTTTTTATCAAAGATAAAATTTTTATGTTATTAATTGGAATTATTTTTTTATTACATTTTTTCATTTTTTTTGTCTTCTTTTTGAAATTTTATTTTTTTATTGTACTTACAGTAGGAAACATAATTACATCTTTTATATTTTTTTGGTTTGTGAAAATCATAGTTAATCTATCAATTCCAATTCCTAATCCTGCTGTAGGAGGCATTCCGTGTTCTAAAGCTGTTATATAATCTTTATCATAATTTTTATTTTTATGTTTTAAATTTTTTAATTGAATTTGTTTTTTAAATATTTTTTTTTGTTCTATAGGATCATTTAATTCTGAAAAACCATTTCCTATTTCATATCCTCCTATAAAAAATTCAAATCTTTCAGAAAAATTTTTGTTTTGATTCATTCTTCTAGATAATGGAGATACTTCTGCAGGATATTCTGTAATAAATGTAGGTTGTATAAGTTTTTTTTCTACTGTTTTTTCAAAAATTTTTGTAAGAATTTTTCCTATTTTCCATGTTTTTTTTATTTTTAATTTAATTAAATTAGCAATTTTTTTAATTTTATTCATATTTTCTAAATCTGATTTTTTTATAAATTTATTAAATTTTAAAATAGCTTCTTTCATAGTGAATTTTTGAAAAGATTTATTTAAATCAAAATAATTTTTTTGATATTTAAAATCATTTTTTTTATGAATTTTTTTACTAATATATTTTATTAGTTTTTTTAAGAATTTCATTATATACTTATAATCAGCATAAGCGATATATATTTCCATCATAGTAAATTCTGGATTGTGTTTAAAAGATACTCCTTCGTTTCTAAAATTTTTATTTATTTCAAAAATTTTTTCAAATCCTGCAATTATTAATCTTTTTAAGTATAATTCTGGTGCAATTCTTAAGTACATTTTTTTATTTAATGAATTATGATTGGTTATAAATGGTTTAGCAATAGCTCCTCCAGGAATATCATGTAACATAGGAGTGTCTACTTCTAAAAAATTTTTTTTTTGCATATATTTTCTAATCGAAGAAATTAAAATTGTTCTTTTTTGAAATATTTTTTTTAAATTTTGATTGGAAATAAAGTCAAGATATCTTTTTCTATATTTTATTTCTTTATTCACAAGTCCATGATATTTTTCTGGTAATGGTCTAATTGATTTTGTTAAAAGTATAAATTTTTTACATTTAATAGTAATTTCTTTTGTTCTCGTTTTAAAAACATATCCTTGAATTCCTATAATATCTCCTAAATCTAGATTTTTAAAAAATATATAATTATTTTTTTTTGATTGAAAAGAGTTTTTATTAGCATATATTTGTATTTCTCCTTGTGAATCTTGTAATATCATAAAAGTAGCTTTCCCCATAACTCTTTTTTTTATTATCCTTCCTGAAATTTTTACTTTAAAATTTAATATTTCAAGTTCTTTTTTTGTTTTTAAATGACAAATTAAAAAGATTTTTTTAGAATCGTTATTTTTTTTGAAATTATTTGGAAAATTAAACCCATTTTGTTTTAATAATGTAAGTTTTTTTATTCTACAATCTCTTTCTTTATTTTTTTTTTTATCATTTTTATTCATTTTTAAAATCCTAATTTTAAACTTTTTTTTATAAATGAATCTATTTTTCCATTAAAAAATTTTTGTGTGTTTCTTGTTTCCATTCCAGTTCTTATATCTTTAATTCTAGAATCATCTAATATGTAGGATCGAATTTGGTTACTCCACTGAATATCTATTTTTTTTTTATTAAGTATTGTTTTTTTTAAATTGTCTTGTTTTGTTTTTTGATGCAATATTTTAGAAAAAATTTGTTTCATAGCATTTTTTTTATTTTTATGTTGTGACCTGTCACTTTGACATTGCACTTTGATTCCACTAGGTATATGTTTTATTCTTACTGCTGATTCTGTTTTATTGACGTGTTGACCTCCAGCGCCTGAAGATTTATAAACATCTATTTTTAAATCAGATTTTTTTAATTTAAAAAGAGATTTTTTATTGAGAATAGGATATATAAATATTGAACTAAAAGATGTATGTCTTTTATTTCCTGTGTTAAAAGGACTTTTTCTTACCAGTCTATGAATTCCAGATTCTGTTCTTAACCAACCAAAAGAATATTTTCCTTTAACTTTCAATGTTGCTGATTTTATCCCGTTTAGTTCATCATATATAATATTTATTATTTTTACATGAAATTTTTTTCTATTAATAAATTTTAGATACATTTTCAAAAGCATATTTGACCAATCTTGTGCTTCAATTCCTCCAGATCCTGATTGAATGTCAATATAGCAATTTTTTTTATCATTTTTTTTTGTAAACATGGTTTGAATATATAATTTATCAATGATTTTTTTTATTATTTTCATTTTTATATTTATATCTTTTATTAAAGATAAATCTGATAATTCTATAGAAAGATTTAATAATTTTTTATTTTCTTTTAAAGTATTTTTTATAAATTTAAATACATGAATTTTTTTATAAATATTTTTTTTTTCTTTGTTAATATTTTTTATAAAATTTATTTTTTTCCAATTTTCTTTGTTTTGTAAAATATTTTCTATTTCTATTAATCTATTTTTTTTTTTTTTAAATTCAAAGATGTTCACTAATTTTTTTATATTTTAAATAATATTTTTTCATTTTTTTTAAAATTTTTTTTACTTTTTTCATTTTTTTTCCCGTTAATTATGATTAATGAAAATTTATTTTTATCTTTTTATTGAATATATAAATATTACTATTAAATTTAAATAAAATTTTATTATTTTTTATTTTTTATTAAATGAAATTTTAAAATTTTCTAGTATTTTATGTTATCTTTATTTTAAAAAAAAAGAAATATTTTTATATATTCAATGTTTATAAGGAAAATTATTTTATGAAAAAATTTATTTTTTTAGAAAAAAAAGTTTTTCCAGTAAAAAAAATAATATTTACTGCTGTTTCTTTAGAAGATTGGGTTTTAGTTAAAGTTTCAGGACAAGAAAAAAAGCAATATTTACAAAGTCAAATTACTGCAGATATGTCTTTATTGAATTCTAATAAATATTTTTTTTGCGGGCATTGTAACGAAAAAGGAAAAGTTTATAGTACATTATTACTTTTTAAAAGACAAAAAAATTATTTTTATATTTTAAGAAAAAGTGTTGTTAAAAAACAAATACAAGCTATAAAAAAATATTCTTTATTTTCTAATACAAAATTTTCTCAAGAAAAAAAATTATTTTATTTAGGAGTTCTTGGAAAAAAATCACGTTACTATTTAAAAAAAATTTTTATAGTTTTACCGGATGAAAAAAATTTTGTTATCCATGAACATGATACTACTATAATTTGGATAAAAGGAATTATTGAACGATTTATATTAATTTCTTCGTATACTTTTTTACGAAATTTTTTAAAAAAATTTAGTAATGAACTTTATTTAAATAATAGCAGACAATGGTTATCAGTAGATATTGAAGAGAAAATTCCAGTTATTGACTCTCAAAATTTATTAAATTTTTTTCCTCAAGAAATTAATTTAAATAAATTTCAGAATGGTATTAGTTTTATAAAAGGATGCTATCTTGGGCAAGAGCAAATATCTAAAATAAAATATCGAAAAATAAATAAAAGAACTTTGAAGTTTTTATATTGTTTACATCCAAAAAACATTTTTTCTCCTGGAGATTTTATATATATTCAAGTACAGAAAGATTGGATAAGAAAAGGTATTTTATTATCATCTATGATAATGAACAATAATATTATTTATGCACAAGCTGTTTTAAATAAATTTTATATAAAAGAAAAATTTTATAAAATTAAAGACAGTTATTTTTTTTTAAAAAGATAGATAATTATTTTATTTTTTTATAATTTTATTTTTTTAAATTTTTGATTTATTATTAATGTTTAATATTTCATTCATTCGGTATAAAAATATTATGAAAAATATAGGAAGAATTTTTATTCTATCTGCTCCTAGTGGAACTGGAAAATCTAGTTTGATTAAATTTTTTTTAAAAAAAGAAAAATTTTTAAAAATAAAAATGTCTATTTCATATACTACTCGTGTTAGAAGACCTGGAGAAGTACATGGATGTGATTATTATTTTGTTTCTAAGAAAAAATTTAAATGGATGATTAAAAAAAAAAAATTTTTAGAATATGCAAAAGTTTTTAACAATTATTACGGAACTTCTTTTAAAAAAACACAAGCTATTTTATTACAAGGAAAAGATATGTTATTAGAAATAGATTGGCAGGGTGCTAGGCAAATTAAAAAAATTTTTTTGAATTCTAAAAGTATTTTTGTATTACCTCCGTCAAAAAAGGAATTATTGAAAAGATTGAAAAATAGAAAACAAGATACAAAAGAAGTGATTTTTGAAAGAATGAAAAAATTTACGCAAGAAACTAGTCATTATTTAGAATATGATTATTTAATAATTAATGACAACTTTAATTGCGCAATATCTGATTTAAAGATTATTATTTATTCTTATAAATTATCAACTTTATATCAAAGTATAAAATATAAAAATTTAATTAAAAATTTATTAAATAGAGATTGATTGTCTTCTAGAAGCAGATTTTCTTTCGTTTTCTTTTAAAAATTTTTTTCTTAATCTAATTTCTTTAGGTGTAATTTCTATTAATTCATCATCATTAATGAAACTCATAGCTTGTTCAAGAGTTAAATTTATTGGTTTAATTAAATTAATTGCATCGTCTGTTCCAGAAGCTCTCATATTAGTTAATTTTTTTCCTGTAAGACAATTTACGGTTAAATCATTTGATTTACTATGTATTCCTATTATTTGACCTTCATATACTTTAGAACCATGACCTAAGAATAATTTTCCTCGATCTTGTAAGTTAAATAAAGCAAAAGCAACAGCATTTCCTGTATTATTTGAAATTAATACTCCATTTCTTCTATTAGATACAGTCAATTTTAATACTTTTCCATAATGACTAAATGATGAATAAAATAAACCAGTACCAGCTGTTATATTAACAAATTCTGATCGAAAACCAATTAATGCACGGCTAGAAATAATGTATTCTAATCTAACTCTTCCTTTGTTATCTGGAATCATATTTTTCATTTGTCCTTTTCTTTCTCCAATATATTGCATAATTGTTCCTTGGTATTTTTCTTGAATATCTAATACAATAAATTCAAAAGGTTCTTTTTCAATTCCATTTTTTTTTTTAAATATAACTTTCGGTCTAGATACTTCTAGTTCATATCCTTCTCTACGCATATTTTCTATTAAAATAGATAAATGTAATTCTCCTCTTCCAGATACACAAAAAGTACTAGAATCTTTTGTTTCTTCAACTTTTAATGCAACATTATGCATTTTTTCTTTGTTTAATCTTTCTAATATCTTTCTTGAAGTGACATATTTCCCTTCTGTACCTGCAAATGGAGATGAATTTACTGAAAAAAACATTTTTACTGTGGGTTCATCAATACTGAGTTTTGGAAGAGGAGATTGGTTTGTAATGTCACAAATTGTGTCTGAAATTTGAATATCATCTACACCAGAAATAGCAACGATATCTCCTGATAAAGCAGATTTTGCATTAATTTTTTTTAATCCAAAATATTTTAATATTTTTTTTATTTCACCATTTTTATTTTTTCCTTCGTTATTAATGACTTTTATTTTTTGTTTTGTATGCACTGATCCTGATCTAATTCTTCCAATACCAAGTATTCCAAGATAATTATCATAATCTAATTGAGAAATTTGCATTTTAAATTTTTTATCAATATTTTTTTTTGGTGAAGGAGTATGTTCTACTATTGCTTTAAACAATGGATCCATATTATTTTGTAATTTTTGATAATCTTCACCTGATTTTCCTAGAAGTGCAGATGTATAAATTATAGGAAAATCTAATTGTGTATCTGTAGCATTTAGATTGATAAATAAATCAAAAATTTGGTTCACTACCCAATCTGGTCTAGAATTTTTTCTATCTATTTTGTTAACTACTACAATTGGATTTAAATTGTATTTAAAAGCTTTTTCAGTAACAAATCTTGTTTGAGGCATAGGACCATCAAGTGCATCGACTACTAATAAAACTGAATCAACCATAGATAATACTCTTTCTACTTCACCTCCAAAGTCTGCATGACCTGGTGTGTCTACTATATTTATTTTATATTTATTCCATTTAATAGAAGTATTTTTTGAAGTAATAGTAATGCCTCTTTCTTTTTCTAAATCATTACTATCCATAACACGATCTTGTTTTTCTTCATGTATTTTAAAAATTCCTGATTCTTGTAATAATTTATCGATTAAAGTAGTTTTTCCATGATCAACATGCGCAATAATTGCTATATTTCTAAATTTTTGGTTCATTTTTTTTTTTTTTTTTTACCTATATTTTTATATTTTTTAATATAATTCTTGTTATTTTTTTTATTAATAATATAATTTGTATATATTTCTTTATATAATAGTATATTTTTTTATTTTATTCAGTATTTAAAATTTTTTTTTTATAATTTTTTAGTAAATTAAATATTTTTAAATTTTTTAACATATTATTTTTATTGCAATAGTTTTAGTATTTATTAATTTTTTTGATATAAGGGAAAAATGAATTTTTTAGATTTTTATTCTACATTTTTTATAAAAAGTTTTCAAAATGTTAATCAAATTAATATTCATTCGGGTTTTGAAGTAGCTTTTTTAGGATATTCAAATACAGGAAAATCTACTTTAATAAATATATTATCTAATAAAAAGAAATTATCACGTGTAAGTAAATTTCCTGGAAGTACACAATTAATTAATTTTTTTCAAGTTAATCAAAAATTTAGAATTGTAGATTTTCCTGGTTATGGATATTCTTATTTTAAAAAAGCTAGAAAATTAAATTTTTTTCATGAAATTAAAAAATATTTATTTTTCAGAAAATTTTTAATTGGTGTAGTTATTTTAGTAGATATTAATTTTTTTTTTAAAAGATATGATTTAGAAATTATGAATATTTTAAATTATAAAAAAATTAATTTTTTAATTCTTTTAAATAAATGCGATCAATTAAATTTTTCTTTAAGAAGAAAAAAATATTTTCTTGCTAAAAATGAACTTTCTTCTTTGAAGATTTCAGAAAATTTACAGCTATTTTCTTCATTAAAAAAAATTGGTATTTTCGAATTAAAAAAGATGTTAAATAGTTGGTATTTTAAATTTAATAAAAAAAATATTTGAATTTTTAAATTTTTTACAATAATTTTAAAATAAAATTTTTTATAAAATTTTATTTTAAATGATTAAACCAAAGAGATTTTTTAAAAGATGTTTTTAATGCTTTAAAATTATTTTTTTGAAAATATTGAAATATTTTTTTTTTATTGGATTTTTTTAATTTTAAAGATTTTTTTAATATTGGCAGTTGTATTTTTGTTTGTATTGTTGCTAGGTGTTGTGATATAAAAGCAATTTTTTTATTTTTAATAAAAATTTCTGATAATTTTTTTGAATTTCGGATATTCAATAAAGATAGTTTTTCTAAATTTTTATAAATCTCTTTTAGAGATTCAAATTTTTTTAAAATTTTTTGAGCTGTTTTAATTCCTATACCTGGAATTCCTGGAATATTATCTGAACGATCTCCTACAATTGCCAAAAAATATTTTATAAGTTTTGGTGTAATTTTAAATTTTTTTATGACTTCTTTTTCGCCTATGATTTGTTCATGATGATTTAGTATCTTTACATTTTTATTAATTAATTGCATCATATCTTTATCATTAGTTAATATAATAATTTTTTTTTTTTTTTGATTGTTGACTAATGTGCCGATGATGTCATCTGCTTCAAATCCTGGTATTTTTAATATGGGTATACCTATATAATTAATTATTTTTACTAATGTTTTAATTTGAATTTTTAACTTGGTTGGAATTTTTGGTCTATTTGATTTATATTTTTTATATATTTTATTTCGAAAATTTTTTTTTTTATGATCGAATACAACAATGATTTTTTTAGGCATATATTTGTTAAAAATTTTTTTTAACATCATTAATGTTCCATATATTGCTCCTATTGGTTCTCCATTCTTATTTTTCAGATTTTTAAAAGCAAAATATGCTCGATATAAATAATTTGTTCCATCAACAATTATTAATATTTTATTTTTCTTGTTTATTTTTTTCATGTATTTTTTTGATTATTTAAATATTTTTCATTTTTTTTTAAAAGCTTTTATTTTTATAAAGAATTTATTGTAGTAAAATAGAATATTTATAATAAATATATTATTTTACTACTATGTATAGAGATTTTATCTTGTTTTATTTTTTAATTCATGATAACCATGATATGGTGCTTTCTTAAATCCTAATTTTTCTTCAATTCTAATTAATTGATTATATTTAGCTGTTCTATCTGTTCTACTTAAAGAACCAGTTTTAATTTGTCCTGCTAAAATTCCAACTGATAAATCTGCTATTGTTACATCTTCTGTTTCGCCAGAACGATGAGAAATAATTATATTATAATTTGCTTTTTTAGCTGTTTTTATTGTTTTGATTGTTTCTGTTAATGTTCCAATTTGATTTGGTTTAATTAAAATAGCGTTTGCAATTTTTTTTTTTATTCCTTTTTTTAAAATGTGATTATTCGTAACAAATAGATCATCTCCAACAATTTGAATTTTTTTTCCTAAAATTTTTGTTTGATATGCAAAACCTTTCCAATCTGATTCATTCTGCCCATCTTCAATAGAAAAAATTGGATATTTTTTAATAAGGTTTTCTAAATAATGTGTAAATTCTTGTGAAGTAAATTTTTTGTTTTCTCCTTTTAAATAATATATATTTCTTTTTTTATCATATAATTCTGAAGCTGCGCAATCAATTGCTAAAGTAATATCTTCTTCAATTCTATATCCTGCTTTTTCTATTGCTTCGAGAATTAAAAGAATAGCTGATTCGTTAGAATTGATATTTGGAGCGTATCCTCCTTCGTCACCAACAGCGGTACTCATATTTTTTTTTTTTAATATTTTGGATAAAGTGTGAAATATTTCACATCCTATTTGTACGGCATGTTTAAAATTATTTGCAGAAACTGGTTGTATCATAAATTCTTGTAGATCAATATTGTTATTTGCGTGTTTTCCTCCATTAATAATATTCATCATAGGTAATGGCATAGAATATTTTCCAGGAGTATTATTTAATTCTGAAATGTATTCAAAAAAATTCATTTTTTTGAAATTTGCAGCTGCTTTTGCATTTGCTAAAGAAACAGCTAACATAGTGTTTGCACCTAATTTTGATTTGTTTTTTGTTCCATCTAGTTGAATCATATTTTGATCAATATTTTTTTGATTGAGTGAGTCTTTTTTAACTAAATTGTTAAAAATCAAATTGTTAATTAAAGAAACAGATTTTTCTACTCCATTTCCTAAAAATCTTTTTTGTGAATCTCTTATTTCTAATGCTTCTTTAGATCCTTTGGAGGCTCCAGATGGAACGGATGCAATGCCAATATATCCACTTTCTGTATGTACTTCCGCTTCTACTGTTGGATTTCCGCGAGAGTCTATTATTTCTCTACCAATTATTTTTTTTATTTTAGACATTATTATTCTCATTTTTTGGTGATTAATTTTATTTTATATAAATTTTTTATCTAATAAAATTCAATATTTCTTTTTTATTTTTTAAAAATAATTTAGTATTGTATTTTTTTTCTGAAAAAAATTTTTTATATTATGATATATAAAAAATTTTTATATATTTTTTTATTTTATTTTTTTCTTTTTTTTTTAAAATAGTGTTTTATTTAAATTTTTTCACATTTCTTTTAAATGTATCCATTTTACTAAGAATTTTTTATATTTATGAAAATTTTTTTTTTTTTTTATTTATTATTTTGATCAGTGTAGGAATTAAAATATTTTTATAAGTCTAATTGTAACATTTTTATGAATGTTTTTATTTTAGAAAAATAAAAAATAAGAAAAATATTTTTATCCTGTTTCAATTTATTATATGTAATTAATATTTTGAAAAATATATTTTGTATTTTTTAAAATTTTATGGATTTTTATAAAAAATGTTTATCTATATTAATTATTTTTTTCAATAATATTAAAAATTTTTTTATGTTTTCATAAAATTTTTTTTATCTTTTAAAGATATAGTTTTATTAAAAGTGATTTTTTTGTTTTTATATGTTTCAGCTTTGTCAACAAGAAAATAACCTTCTCTTTCGAATTGAAGAAATTTTATTTTTTTATGATTTAGCAAATCTTTTTCTATAAATCCATTTTTTGTTTTGATTGAATTTTTATTAATATATTTTAAAAATTTTTTTTCATTATTAGGATTTTTAATTGTAAAGATAGGTTGAAATAATCTAAATTTTGCTGGAATAGAATTTTTTTTTGAAATCCAATGAATAACTCCTGTTACTTTTCTATTTTTTGGATTTTTGTTTAATGTGTTTTTATCATATGTGCAGAATATTTTTTCTATTTTTCCTTGAAAATTTTTTTTAATTTTTATAGCTTTAATAATATATGCATGACGTAATCTTATTTCTTTATTAATTGTTAATCTTTTATATGTAGGTGTTGGTTTTTCTTTAAAATCTGATTCATCTATATATATAGTTTTATTAAAATAAATTTTGTGCTTACCGTGTTCAGAATATAAAGGATGATTATTTACTATAATTTCTTCATTATAGTTTTTGCAGAGATTGGTAATAATTATTTTTATAGGATTTATTACTGCCATAAAACGATGAGAGATCTTATTTAAATCTTTTCTGACACAATGTTCCAGAAGTTTTAATTCAATAAGATGATTTTTTTTAGATATACCAATTTTTTTACAAAAATTTCTAATAGATTGTGGTGTGTATCCTCTTCTTTTTAATCCAGAAAGTGTAGGCATTCTTGGATCATTCCATCCTTCAACAATTTTTTTTTTCACTAGATCTTTTAATTTTCTTTTTGATAATACTGTGTACTCTAAATTTAATCTAGAAAATTCATATTGTTTCGGTTGATTTTTAATATTAAGATTATTTAATATCCATGTATATAGTTCTTTATTATCAAGAAATTCTAGTGAACATAAAGAATAAGTTATTTTTTCTATTGCATCTGACAAACATTGGCTAAAATCATATGTTGGATATATACACCATTTTTTTTTAGTACGGTAATGAGAAATATTTTTAATACGATATAAAACAGGATCTCGCATAACTATATTATTAGATTTCATATTTATTTTTGCACGAAGACACATTTCTCCACTTTTAAATTTTCTATTTTTCATTTTTTTAAATAATGTTAAATTTTTTTTTATAGATCTATTTCTATAAGGACTATTAATTCCTTTTTTTTTTAATGTTCCTCGATATTTTTTTATTTCTTTTTTTGATAATTGATCGACATAAGCTAAGTTTTTTTTTATTAATTTTATTGCATATTTATACATTTTTTTAAAATATTCTGATGCATAAAAAATTTTTTTATTTTTTAAATATCCTAACCATTGAATATCTTTTTTAATGGCATGAACGAATTTTTTTTTTTCATCTTTAGGATTAGTATCGTCAAATCTTAAATTACATTTTCCGTGATATGTTTTTGCAATATTGAAATTTAAATATATTGATTTTGCATGACCGATATGCAAAAAACCATTTGGTTCTGGTGGAAATCTTGTATTAATTTTTTTAATTTTATTTTTTTTAATATCATTATTAATTATTTTGAAAAGAAAATTTTTCTTTAAATATTTTTTTTGCATATTTTTATTTCTCTTACTTTTTTTTATTTTTTTTTTTATTTATGTTTTTTTTTTATTTTTTTTTT
>NZ_OZ060394.1:311893-328330 GCF_964059095.1 Buchnera aphidicola (Chaetosiphella stipae setosa) | reverse complement strand
TTTTTTTTTTGAATTTTGAAGAAATTTTTCAAGATGGAATTTTTTTTTTTTATATGATATAATTTTTTTTAATTTAAATTTTAAAAATTTTTTATAAAAACTTTATTATACTCTTTTATATAACAATATAAATATATAATAAAAAATTTTTATGTCATTTTTTATAATTTATCTTATTAAATATTTTTTATATAAAAATTTTAGCTATGTAGCTCAGTTGGTCAGAGCACAGCACTCATAACGCTGATGTCATGGGTTCGATTCCCATCATAGCTATTTAAAAAAATTTTTTATTAAAATTTATTTATTTATAAACGGGAGTGGCGAAATGGTAGACGCACCAGATTTAGGTTCTGGCGCCCTTATTGGGGTTTGCGAGTTCAAGTCTCGCTTCCCGTAATATTTAATAAAATTTTGGGGTATGGCCAAGAGGTTAAGGCACCGGTTTTTGATACCGGGATCCCTGGTTCGAATCCAGGTACCCCAGTATTGTTATATGGTATTTATTTATTTTTGTTTTATGTAAAAGTGTTTAAAACAGTATTTTTTTTAGATATATTTTTTTATAAAATTTTTTTTATAACAATTATTTTTTCAATTAAATTAATTTTAAAGTTTTAAAATATTTTATTTTAATCAAATTAAAATATTATATTTAAATATTAATGGTGTAATTAATATTATGAAATTAAAAAATTTAAAAAAGAAAGTAGCTTTAGAAGCTTTAAAATTCATACCAGAAAAAATATTTGTTGGCATTGGTACGGGATCTACTATAAGTTATTTAATTAATTTTTTAAAAAACATTAAAAATAAAATTAAAGGAGCAGTTTCTTCATCTTATGAAACTACTATGAGTTTAAGAAGAAATGGAATTAAAGTAGTTAAATTAAATAGTTTAGATTGTTTACCATTATATATTGATAGTGCAGATGAAATTAATAATAATATGGAAATGATTAAAGGTGGAGGAGCAGCTTTAACTCGAGAAAAAATTTTAGCATCTGCTGCTGATGAATTTATTTGTATTATAGATGAAACAAAACAAGTAAAAACTTTAGGAAAATTTCCTTTACCTATTGAAGTGTTACCTATGTCTTATCGTTATGTTATGAAAGAATTAAAAAAGATTGGAGGTGAAGTAAGTAAGAGAAATGTGATTACAGATAATAATAATTATATATTAGATATTAGTAAATTATGTATTTTAAATCCTTTAGAAATTGAAAATAAAATAAATAATATTCCTGGAGTGATTTCAGTTGGTATATTTTCTCAAAGAAAACCAGATATTTTACTAGTTAGTACAAAAAAAAATGTGAAAACTTTTTTTTATAAATAATTTTATATAAAATTATTAATGATAATTATCCTTCCTTAATTTAACATAGAAGTTTTAAAATAATAAATAAAAAATTATAAAAAATTTTCTATTTAAAAATATATATCTTTTCGGGAATATTAATCTAAAAATTAGAATATATAAATTTCAAATAAATTTTTTAATTTTTTTTAGAATAATTTTAAATCTCCATATTTATATTGTAGAATTGAAATAGCTGTTAAAGAAGCTGTTTCTGTTCTTAAAATTCTTCTTCCAAAATCTATATGAAAAAAATTTTTTTTAATACAAAATTTTATTTCTTTTTTTGAAAAACCCGTTTCTGATCCTATTAAAATATATAACTCTTTTATTTTTTTTGGTAAAGAATTTTGAACTAAATTTTTTTTTTTTGGAGTTAAAATTATTTTTATACTTTCTTCTAAAGATAGAATCCATTTTTTTAATTTTATTGGTTTAAAAATTTTTGTAATAGAATTTCTTTGACATTGTTCACTTGCAGAAATAGATATTTTTTTCCATTTTTTTATTTGTTGTATTTCTTTATTTTTTAAATATTTTATAGAAGATTTTTCACAGATAACAGGAGTAATGGATTTTACTCCGAGCTCTGAAGATTTTTGAATTATCCAAGACATAGATTTTTTTTTAGATATTGATTGTCCTAAATGTATTTTTAATGGAGATTCATAATTTTTTTTTTTTTTTTTTAATACATTTAAAATTATTTTTTTGTGATTTAATTCAATAATTTCAGAAAAGAATAAAAAATTTGTATTATTAAATATATAAACTTTATCTCGAACTTTCATTCGCATTACTTTTTTAAGATAATTTTTTTTATCTTTTTTTAAAATAATTTTTTTTTCTATATAAATGTCTTGATTTAAATAAATTCTAGGAATTCTTTTCATATGAAAAATTTTTAAAATTATTTAATTATTATGAATTTTTTATATGTAAAATAAAAAATATATTAAAAAAATCTTTTATATTTTTTATTACATCTGGTAGGATTTGAACCCACGACCTCTCGGTTCGTAGCCGAGTGCTCTATCCAACTGAGCTACAGATGCGTAAAAATATATTTTTTTCTGAATTTTTACAGATAAAAATATGTAGTGAGAGAGGGATTCGAACCCTCGATGCATATTTCTACACATACTCTCTTAGCAGGGGAGCGCTTTCAACCACTCAGCCATCTCACTGAAATTATTTTTTTATAAATTTTTTTATTGCCCTCTTTCATTCTACTATTTTTTATTTTGATATGTCAATTTTATATTTTAAAAAAAATTTTTTTTAAATATAATTTATTTTTTATTATTTACTGCGAAATTTTACTTTTTTTTTTTCTTTTTGTATTTTTTGATATATTTCTTCCCTATGGACAGAAATTTCTTTTGGAGCGTTTACTCCAATTCTTACTTGATTTCCTTTGACTCCTAATACGGTGACGGTAATTTCATCACCTATTACTAGAGTTTCACCTACTCTTCGAGTTAAAATTAACATTTTTTCTCCTTAAAAAAAATTTTAATTCCATATAATTTTAGCGTTAAAATTTTCTAAAAATAATTTTTATTTTTTTTAAATTTTTTTTTAAAATAAAATTTTTTATTTTATAGTGATATTAAAACTAAATTTATAAATTTATTTTTTATTGATTATAGATATAATTTTTTGTTTAAATGTCTTAATTTTTTTTATTGATTTTTGTGAAAAATCTGCGATTCCTTCTGCAATATATTTATTTCCTCCACCTTTTCCTGAAATTTTTTTACAGATTTTTTTAAGTATTTCATTTGCTTGAATTTTAGAAACTAAATTTTTACTAATTTTTATAATAAAATATATTTTTTTTGAAATATTAATTAAAACAATTACAATTAAAGGAAATTTTTTTTGTAAATTATCAATTATTAATCGAAAATATTTTACATTTTCATTTTGGAAAATTTTAAATATTAAAAAAATATTATATATTTTTATATTTTTTTTAGATATTTTTTGTGTAAGCAATGAAATATATTTTTTTATTATTTCTTTATTATCTCTTAATGTTTCTTTGTTTTCTTGAACAATTTTTTTGATTCGTATCTGTAAGTTAGAATTATTAGATTTTATTATTTTTTTAATTTTTTGTATATTTTTTTCTTTTTGAAATATTTTTTTTAAAGCATGTTGATAAGTTACAGCTGTTATTCTTCGAATACCAAAAGATATGCTTTTTTCATTAAGTATTTTAAATAAAAAAATTTCTCCAGTTTTTTTTACATGTGTTCCGCTACATAATTCATTTGAAAACGATTCAATTGAAATAACGCGTACTTTTTTTTTATACACTTTATTAGGTAAAAAACTTATTTTTTTTTTTTTTGCTTCAGTAAATGGTATATAAAAACTATTTATTTTTATATTTTTATATATTATTTGATTTATAAATTTTTCAATATTATAAATTTGTTTATATGTTAAAGATTGAAAATGTGAAAAATCAAATCGAATTTTTTTAGAATTAATTAATGATCCTTTTTGTAAAATATGATTTCCTAGAACTTTTTTTAATCCCGCATTTAATAAGTGTACTGAAGTGTGGTTTTTTTCTATTATCAATCTTTTATTTATATTAATTTTTGCTGTTATTGAATCAGCTATTTTGATTATTCCATATTTTATTTTTCCTATATGTATAAAGAAATTTCCATATTTTTTTGTATTTTTAACTTTAAAAATTGCTTTTTTCGTATAAATTTTTCCTGAATCACCAATTTGTCCTCCAGATTCTGCGTAAAATGGAGTTTTTTGAATAATTATTTTTCCTTTTTCTTTATTTTGAATTTTTTTTACTAATGTATTATTGACATAGATTGCTTGAATAACACTTTTTTTTTTATATGTATTATATCCTATAAATTTTGTTTTTTTAATTTTAGGAATGATAATTATTTCTTTATATTTATGTATTTTTTTTTTAGATAATTTATTTTTTTTAATAGATTTTTGTAGACTTTTTTGATCAATTTGAATGTTTTTTTCTAAACAAATATCTTTTGTTAAATCTATCGGGAAACCTAAGGTATCATATAGATAAAATACTAGTTCTCCATCTAATATTTTTTTTTTGTTATTTTTTATTTCTTTTTTTAGAATTTTTAAACCTTTGCTTAGTGTGTGGGAAAATTGTAATTCTTCATCTTTTAATATATTTTCAATTTTTTTTTGTTGATTTATTAAAATAGCATTGGAACTACCCATGGATTGAATGAGAACAGGTACTAGTTTATAAAAAAAGCATTCTTTTATTCCTAGTTTTCTACCATGTCGAATAGCTCTTCTAATTATTTTTCTTAAAATATAACCTCGATGTTCATTTGACGGGAAAATTTTATTTGCAATAATAAATGAGCTAGAACGAATATGATCAGCAATCACTTGAAAAGATCGATTATCTTCTTTTTTAGTAATTTTCAGAGATTTTATTTTTTTGATAATTTTTTTAAAAATATCTATTTCATAGTTAGATTGTACATTTTGTAAAATGGCTGAAATTCTTTCTAAACCCATTCCTGTATCAACAGAGGGAGTATTTAATTTTTTGAATTTTTTATTAGGTAATTTATTATACTCCATAAAAACTATATTCCATATTTCAATAAATCTATTTTGAAAATTTTTTTTTGAAGAAAAGGAATGTGTTTTTATTTTTTTTCCTTGATCATAAAAAATTTCAGTGCATGGTCCACATGGTCCATATTTTCCCATTTTCCAGAAATTTTCTGAAGTATATAAAATATTTTTTTTATCTTTTTTTAAGATTATTTTTTCTTTTCTCATTCCTATAATATTTTTCCAAATTTTATAGGATTGAAAATCATTTTCATAAACAGTTACTAAAATTCTTTCTTCATCTAAATTAAACCATTTCTTTGACGTTAATAATTCCCATGCATATATAATAGATTTTTCTTTAAAATAGCTTCCAAAACTAAAATTTCCTAACATTTCAAAAAAAGTATGATGTCTTGGAGTATATCCAACGTTATTTAAATCATTATGTTTTCCTCCAGTTCTTAAGCAATGTTGTAAACTAGCAATTTTTTTATGTTTTGGAATTTTATATCCTAAAAAAATATTTTTAAATTGATTCATTCCTGCATTTGTAAATAATAATGATGGATCATCATCGATGATAAGTGAACTTCCAGGATAAATTTTGTGATTTTTTTTTTTAAAAAAATCAAAAAATTTTTGTCGTATTGTTTCTGTTGTATAATTCATATTAATTTAGAAAAAAATTCCTATTTTATATTTAATATTAAATAAATTTTATATTCTAAAAAAAAACTAAAAAAAATATAAAAAAAAATTGAAAATTATATTATTTTTTATAATTTATATTTTTTTCTTTAAAGTTTTAATTTTTACATATTATTTTTATATGTAAAAAAAAGATGAAAAAAGAGATTCAAAATTTATTTTTAATTTATAAAAGTATAAGGACTATATATGAAAAATTTAATTTGTTTACATCAAGTTGTTTTAAAAAAAAAATTTAATAAATATAGATTAGATAAGTTTTTATCAATTATTTTTTCAGAATATTCTAGAAATCATTTTAAGAAATGTATTCTTGAAAATTGTGTTTATGTAAATAATAAAATAATTAATTCTCCAGATTTTAAAATAATGAAAGGAGATTTTTTATATGTTAAATTTTTTTCTAAGAAGATTAACATTTTTTCTCCAAAAAAAATGTTTTTGGATATTGTATATGAAGATAAGTATTTGTTAATAATAAATAAAAGTTCTGCTTTAGTAGTTCATCCAGGATTTGGAAATTATACTGGAACGTTATTAAATGGTTTAATAAATAAGTATCCATTTATCAAGAAAATTCCACGAGCAGGAATTATTCATCGTTTAGATAAAGATACTTCTGGATTAATAATTGTTGCAAAAACTTTTTCTGCATATTTTCTTTTAAAAAAAATGATGAAGAAAAGAAAAATCATTAGAGAATATCAAGCTATTGTTTTAGGGAAAATAAAATATGGAGGATTAATTAATGCTCCTATTAGTAGGAATATAAAAAAACGTACTTGCATGCAAGTGAATTCTAATGGAAAACAAGCAATTACTTATTATTCTATAAAGAAAATTTATAAAAATTATACTTTATTAAAAATACGTTTAAAGACAGGTCGAACTCATCAAATTAGAGTACATATGTTATATATTAAACATCCTATTATTGGAGATCAAAAATATAAATGTAACTATAATTTGTTTCAAGGTTTAACTGAAAGTTCGGAATTTAATAGAATTAAAAGTTTTCCTAGACAAGCTTTGCATGCTTATAAAGTTATTTTTATTCATCCTATCACCAAAAAAAAAATTTTTGTTAAATTAAATCTTCCTCAAGATATGTTAGAATTTCTTTCTTTGAAAAAATAATAAAAAATTTATAAATTTGAAAAATATAAAAAATTAATTTTCACTTTTATGTGGTTTTTTTTAGATTTTCTTGTTTCTTTTTATTTATATATATTTATTAAATATGTTTTATTTTTTTTATTTTTTTTTATATATATTTATTTCATTTAAAAAAATTATTTTAATATACTATGATATATTTTTTAAATATTTATAGAAAATAAATTATTGTGATATTGATAATCTTTTCACCACAGTTTTCAATGCCCATTTATATCCATCTATTCCTAACCCGCATATAATTCCAGAAGAGATATCAGATATCCAAGAATGAGCTCGAAAATTTTCTCTAGAATAAATATTGGATATGTGTATCTCAATGAATGGAATATTTACTGCGAGTAATGCATCTCTAAGAGAAATACTTGTATGAGTAAATGCTGCAGGATTAATAATAATATAATCTATTTTATCTTTTGAAGTGTGTATTTTTTCAACTAATATATGTTCAGCGTTAGATTGGAGATGAATAAGATTAATATCTAATTTTTTGGAGAATTTTATTAGTTTTTTTATTAGAGAAGTAAAAGATATTTTTCCGTAAATATTTTTTTCTCTTGTTCCTAAAAGATTTAAATTAGGTCCATTTAATAAAAGTATATTGAATTTTTTTTTCATATTTATTTATATAAATTAATTATATTAAATTATATTATACAATATAAGTTATAAGATACAAAGTTTAAAAAAATATTAAGTTCATTTATAGAAAAATGTATAAAATTTTTTCTAAAAAATTTTTTTAAAAAAAAAGTGAAAATATTAATAAAAAAGAGAGTGATAATGGATATAAAAAAAATAGTAAAAAATAAAATTTTACATTCGAACAATATTCATACAGAAGATATATATTCTGTTTTTTCAGATTTATCTAAAAGAAAACTAGATTATTCTGATATATATTTTCAAGATAAAAGAAATGAATCTTGGGTTTTAAAAGATCAAATTATTAAAAATGGCACGTATAATATTGATCGAGGAATAGGATTACGAGCAATAAATCATGAGATGACTAGTTTTTCTTCTATAGATCAAATAAATCTTATTGGATTGAGAAAAATTTCTTCTTTTGTACAAAAAAGTTTACATAAAAAAAATGTAATTTTAAACAAAAAATTTTTTTACAATCAAAATAAACAGTTTTATGAGTTTCATAGTCCTTTTAATTCTATTTCTAATTTTGATAAAGTGAATTTATTATACCAAGTAGATGAAATTGCTAGAAAATATGATTCTAGAGTTTCTCAAGTAAATGCTTATCTTTCAGGGACATATGAATATATATTAGTTATTTCAACAGATGGTGTTTTTTCTGTAGATATTAGACCTTTAGTTTCTCTTTCTATTAGCGTTTTATCCGAAGATCGAGGAAGACGTGAAAAAGGAACAAATGGAAAAGGAATCCGAGGTACTTATAAATATTTTTTGAAAATAGATAACCATGGAATATCTAATATAAAAAAAATAGTTGAAGAAGCTGCACGAGTATCTATTTTAAATTTGTCTGCGAGAGAAGCTCCTTCTGGATCTTTTCCTGTTGTTTTAGGTTCTGGTTTACCAGGTGTTTTGTTACATGAAGCAGTTGGGCACGGTTTAGAAGGAGATTTTAATCGTAAAAAATTATCTTTGTATAGTGATAAAATTAATCAAAAAGTTGCATCTAGTTTATGTACTATTATAGACGATGGCACAAAAAAAAATTTTCGAGGTTCAATATCAATTGATGATGAAGGAACTCCTGGAAAATATAATGTTTTAGTAAAGAATGGAGTTTTAAAAAAATATCTTCAAGATAAATTTAATGCTCATTTAATGAAAACTGTTTCTACTGGAAATGGAAGAAGAGAATCTTATTCTTATCTTCCAATGCCTCGCATGACAAATACTTATATGTTAGCTGGAAAATCTACTGTAAAAGATATTATAGAAAGCGTAGATTATGGCATTTATGCTGTTAGTTTTAGTGGTGGTCAAGTAGATATTACTTCTGGAGAATTTGTTTTTTCTACATCTGAAGCTTATTTGATTAAAAATGGAAAAATTGTTTATCCAATAAAAGATGTGACTTTAATTGGATCTGGAATAGAAGTAATGAAAAAAGTTTCTATGGTAGGAAATGATTTATTTATTGAAAATGGAACAGGAATTTGCATGAAAGAAGGACAGTGTATTCCTGTATGTGTAGGACAACCGACTATTAAAATAGATCAATTAACTGTTGGTGGTACAAAATAAATTCTTTGTAAAAAAAGGGAATCATGCAGTCACAATTTATTTTATGACTGCGTGGAAAAATTTTTATATACATATAAATTTTTTATAAAAAATTATATTTTTTCTGTAATTCGAGCAGATTTTCCAAATCTTTTTCGAAGAAAATATAATTTTGCTTGTTTAACTTTTCCTTTTCTTTTAAGAAAAATATTTTCAATATTTTTAGAATGAGTTTGAAAGACTCGTTCTATTCCTTCTCCATGAGAAATTTTTCTTATACAAAATGAAGATTGTAAAAACCTATTTTTTTTTGATATGACAATACCTTCAAAAGATTGTAAACGTTTTTTTGAACCTTCGATTACCCAAACTTGAACTTCTATAGTATCTCCTGAGTTAAAATTTGGTATATTTTTTTTCATTTGCTTTGATTCTATTATTTTTATAATTTTATTCATTTTTTTTAACAGTAGTTTTTTTCAAAATATTTTTTTAAAATTTTTTTCTTGTATTAGATTTTTTATTTGTTTTTTTTAAATAATTCTGGTTTTTTTAATAATGTTTGTTGAACGGATTTTTTTAATCTCCATTTTTTAATTTTTTTGTGATTTCCTGATAATAAAATTTTTGGAACTCGCATGCCATCTATTTTTTTTGGTCTTGTGTAGTGCGGATGATCTAAAAGGTTTTGAGAAAAAGAATCTTTATTTTTAGATATTTTTTTTTTAATTACTCCTGGTACAAATCTAGAAATTCCATCTATCAAAACCATTGCTGCGAGTTCTCCTCCAGTTAAAATATAATCGCCGATAGATATTTCTTCATCAATATATTTATCAATTATTCTTTGATCTATTCCTTGATATCGTCCACAAATTAATATAATACATTTTTTTTTTGATAATTTTTTTAATTTTTTATATGTAATTTTTTTTCCTTGCGGAGATAAATATATTACTAAAGAATTGTCATTTTTTTTTGCTTTGACAATCGCTCTTTTTAAAGGAGAAAAACTCATTATCATTCCTTCTCCTCCTCCATAAGGCCTATCATCTACTTTTTTATTTTTTTCTTTGCTAAAATTTCTAATATTAAAAAAAATTAAATTAATAATTTTTTTTTTAATAGCTTTTGAAAGAATTCCATAATTTTCAATAGCATGAAACATTTCTGGGAAAATTGTTATTATTTTGAAGTTTATATATTTTTCCTTTTTTAATTTTTCCAATTAATGAAAATTTTATTTTTTTTAATTTTTTTGATAATTTTTTTTTCTATAAAAGGAACTAATATTTCGTTATTATTACATTTTTTTTTGTTATATATCAATAATATATCATTCGCTGGTGTACTAATAATATTTTTCACTTTTCCTAAAAATTTTTTTTGTAAATTAAATACTTTACATTTAATAATTTCATGCCAATAATATTCATTTTCTATTTTTTTTAGTTGTTTATGATAAATAAATATTTCGATATTTTTTAATAAATCTGCTTGATTTCTATTTTTAATATTTTTTATTTTAATTAAAAAAAAATTTTTTTGATATTTCCAATTTTGAATTTTTAATTCATTTTTTTTATTATTGAAATAATAATATAATGGATGATATTTAAAAATATCTTTTTTTTTTTTTGTGAACGAAAATATTTTTATCCATCCTAAGATACCATGTGAAGCGCATATTTTCCCTAAAATGATTTTTTTCATCTTTTTATCAAAAAATTTTATTTATAAATTATTTATAAAATTTAATTAAATGCTGTACTCTTTTAGATAGTTTAGCACCCATTTTTTCCCAGTAATTTACTTTACTAAAATTAATTTTAAATTTTCTGTCTTTTAAAGAACATATTGGATTAAAAAAACCTATTTTTTCTATGAAGCGACCGTTTCTTGCTGATCTACTATCAGTAACGATAATTTTGTAAAAAGGTTTTTTATGAGATCCGTGTCTGGAAAGTCTTATTTTAACCATTTGAAATTCCTATCAATGATAAAAAAATTATTTTTAGAGCATTAAGAAACCATATTTTTTATTTTTTGAAAAAAGTTCATTATTCCACCTTTTTTCATTTTTTTCATAATTTTTTTCATTATATTGAATTGTTTTAATAATTTATTTACATCTTGTATTTTTGTTCCTGAACCTAAAGATATTCTTTTTTTTCTTGATCTTTGAATAATTTTTGGATTTTTTCTTTCTTTAATTGTCATAGATTGTATCATTGCTTCAATTTTATTAAACATAGATTCATCAATATTAAATGGAATATTTTGTTGAAAATAAGAGTTAAAAGGGAATTTATTTAATAAATTTTTAATACTTCCTAATTTTTTAACTTGTTTTATTTGATTTAAAAAATCATTTAAATTAAATTTTTTTCCTAATTTAACTTTTTTATCTAATTTTTTTATATATTTTTTGTCAACTTTTTCTTCTATTGATTCAATAAATGATAAAGAATTTTCCATTCCTAGAATTTTTGAAGTAATTTTTTCTACATTAAAATATTCAATATTATTAAATTTCTCTCCATTTCCAATAAATTTGATAGAAATCTTTGTAAGATATTTTAATGATAAAACTACTCCACATCTAGTATTTGAATCTACTTTAGTTAAAAAAATACCTGTTATAGGTAGTAATTTATTGAATTCTGTAATTACATTAATAGAATCTTGACCGATCATAGAATCTATGACTAAGATTGTTTCTGTAGGATTAGTTAATTTTTGTATATCTTGAATTTCTTTCATTAAATGAGAATCAATATGTAATCTTCCTGCAGAATCTATTATTAAAACATCATATTTATTTATTTTAGCATATTCTATTGCTTTTTTTGAAATATCTCTTGGATTTTCTGTTTTGTATGATGGGAAAAAATCTACTTTTACTTTTTTAGAAATTATTTTTAATTGTTTAATAGCAGCAGAACGATATACATCTATTGATACTATTAATATTTTTTTTTTATATTTTTCTAAAAATAATTTTGCAAGTTTTCCAACACTTGTTGTCTTTCCAGCTCCTTGTAAACCAATTATTAAAAATATCGATAATTTTTTTTTTAAGAATTTAATAGAAGTATTTTGATTTCCTATAATTTTTTTTAATTCTTCATGTAAAATTTTTATAAATTCTTGTCCAGGAGTTAATGAATTATTAATATCTTTTCCTAAACTTTTTTTTTTTATTTTAGATAAAAGTTTTTTAATAACTTTCAAAGAAACATCAGCTTCTAATAAAGAAATTCTTACTTTTCTAAGAGTATTTTTAATATTATTTTCCGTAATTCTTCCTTGATTAGAAATATTTTTTATTATTCTAGAAAAGTTTTTTTTTAGATTGTTAAACATATTTTTACTCAAAGTTATTTAGATAAAATAATTTATAAAATTTTTTTAAAATGATTTTATTAAAATAATAGTTAGATAACATTTTATTTTTATTTTTTTGATATTATATAAAATACAGTAGAGTTATTTTTTTTATCTGAAATATTTTTTTTGATGATGTATAAATTATACATTTTACTGCATTTTTTATTTCCTATAGCTACAGAATTTTTTTTTTTATGAATAGCAATTTTTTTTATAGCTGCAGAAGAACTTTTAGTATATTTTATTTTCCATTGGGGAAATTTTTTTATAAAAGAAATGCATTGTTTTACGGGTTGAGGATGACTGTAGAGAGATTTTATTTCTTTTAAAGATTGGTTTTTATAAGATATTAGACAATGTTTAATAGAAAGTTTTATTTTTTCGACAAGAATTAGTTTTTTATTTTTTAAGAGAATATTTGTTTCATTAATTTTTCCAGAAAAATTATTTTTTATTGGAAGAATTCCATATATAGATTTTTTTTTTAGGACATTATTAACAATATCTTCAAATTTTTTGCATGCAATGGGATGAAATTTTGTATTTTTTTTTTAGCATATTTTAAAAACGCTAAATAAGAATATGATCCTTTAGGTCCCAAAAAAGATATTTTTTTTTTTACATTTTTTAAAATTTTTTTTTGTATATTCACTGAATTTTTAATTATTTTTTTAAAAATTTTTAGTAAAAATTTTTTTTTTAAATTTAATATTTTTCCTTTTTGAATAATTTTTGTATAAATTTTTTTTTCTCTTTGATTATCTTGTATTGGATAGTCAATTTTCATTTTTTCTTTAATAATTTTTTTTGAAATGGTATTTCTTTGAGATAAAAGAAAAAGGATTGATTCATCAATTTTATTTATTTTTTTTCTTAATTTTATAAGATTGTTTTTATTATTCATAATAAAATTCTCTGTAGAAGGACGTTTTTTTATTTTTATATTTATTTTGAAAATATATTATTTGTTTAAAATTATTTTATATATTAATAACATATTTTATAAAAATTCAAGTTTATTTTAATTATAGATATTTTAAATATATCTAATAAAATTTTTATTTTTCTATTATAATAGTATCATATAAAATAAGAGTTAATTTATTATAACATTTCTTTTTAATTTTATAAAATAACAAAATAAAAATAGGATGTTTATATGAGTATCAAAAGTTTTTCAGTGTCTTCAAAAAATATTGTTAGAAATTGGTATTATATAGATGCTACCGGTAAAATACTAGGAAGATTATCTAGTGTAATTGCACATTATTTACGTGGAAAACATAAGAAAATATATACTCCGCATATTGATGTTGGAGATTATATTATTGTTCTTAATGCATCTAAGATAAATGTAACTGGAAAAAAGATTCAGAAAAAAATATATTATCGATATACAGGATATCCAGGAGGTTTAAAAAAAAATAATTTTTCAGAAATTTTAATGAAATTTCCTGAAAGAATTATTCAAAAATCTGTTTATGGAATGCTACCTAAAGGCCCTTTAGGTAGGTTAATGTTTAAAAAATTAAAAATTTATCCCGGAGTATTTCATAATCATCAAGCACAAAAACCAATTTTTCTTAAAATTTAATTGCGGAGAAAAAATTATGAAAATAATACAAAATTATGGAACAGGTCGTCGTAAATCTTCTTCTGCTCGTGTTTTTTTAAGAATAGGAACTGGAAAAATTTTTGTTAATAAATTACAATTAGAAAAATATTTTAACCGCCAAACTTCTTGTATGATTATAATACAACCTTTAAAATTATTAGATTTAAAAAATAAATTTAATTTTTATATTACAGTAAAAGGTGGTGGAGTTTCTGGACAAGCTGGAGCTATTAGGCAAGGAATAACAAGAGCATTAATTCAATATGATTCTTTTTTTTTAAAAGAATTAAGAAAATTTGGTTTTGTTACACGTGATTCACGTCAAGTAGAGAGAAAAAAAGTTGGATTTAGAAAATCTAGACGTAGACCACAATTTTCTAAAAGATAGAAGTTTTTTAATAAAAATTTTTAACTATATACAAGTTAAATAATCAATGTTGAGAATTTTTAATTAATTTTTAACTTGTATAAAATAAATTTTAATTATATTTTAAAAAAAAATTAAAATAAATTGCTTAAATCTTGAGAAAGAGTTTTGATTCCATATTTTGTAATAGATGAAATAATATAATATTTTTTTGTAATTTTTATTTTTTCTTTTATTTTTTTTATTTTAAAAGAAATTTCTTTTTTTTGTATTAAATCTGATTTATTAAAAACAAATAATCTAGGTTTTTTATACAATATAGAATTATATTTTTTTATTTCTTTTACTACAGTTAATATATTTTGAATAATTTTTTGAGTATTTGGTATAGATAAATCAATTATATGTAATAATATTTTACATTTTTCTAAGTGTTTTAAAAAATTTAAACCTAAACCAATTCCTTTTGATGCTCCTGAAATAATTCCGGGAATATCAGCAATAATAATTTTTTTTTTAGATTTTGTTAAAAAAACTCCTAAACTAGGTATTAAAGTTGTAAATAAATAGTTTCCTATTTTAGGTTTTGCAGAGGATACGCTTTTAACGAAAGTTGATTTTCCTACATTTGGTAATCCGACAACTCCAATATCAGCAAGTAGAGAAAGTTCTAGTTTTACAGTTTTTTTTTCTCCTATTTTTCCTAAAGATCTTTTTTTTGGTGTGCGATTTGTTGGAGATTTAAATCTGTTATTTCCTAATCCATGCCATCCTCCTTGAATAAATAAAAAAGATTGTTTATGTTTTTTTAATTCTATAATTATTTTATTATGATAAAAATCGATGATTTTGGTTCCTATTGGAACATAAAGTATTTTATCTTTTCCTTTTTTTCCAGATTTTTTTCTTTTCTGTCCATTTTTTCCATTTTCAGCACTTATAAATTTATTAAATGTATAATCTACTAAAGTATTTAGATTTTTATCTGCTTGGAAAAAAATACTTCCTCCATTTCCTCCATCTCCTCCATCCGGACCTCCTTTAGGAGCGTTTTTTTCTCGTCTAAAACTGATTATTCCATTTCCTCCATTTCCAGATTTTACTGTAATTACGGCTTCATCTATAAATTTCATTTTTTTTTCCAAATAATTCTTTTTTAAATAAAAAACTATCTTTTATATAAATAAAAATTTTTATTTTAGAAAAAATCAATTTAAATTATTGGAATTTATATTTTTGAGGAATTATATTAATAATTTTTCTTTTTTTTTTTCCATAAATTTTAAATTCTACAATTCCATCTATGATTGCATATATTGTATGATCTCTTCCATTTTTTGTATTTATTCCTGAATGAAATTTTGTTCCTCTTTGTTTTACAATAATTGAACCAGATTTGACGAATTCTCCTCCGAAGCGTTTTACTCCTAATCTTTTTCCAATTGAATCTCGTCCGTTTCTTGTTGATCCTCCAGCTTTTTTTTGAGCCATATTACAAGTCCTTATTTAAATTGATTTTAGTGATTTTAATACTTGTATAATGTTGTCTATGTCCTTGTTTTTTTTTATAATGCTTTCTTCGATTAAATTTTATTATATTTATTTTTTTTTCTTTTCCATGATTAAAAACACAAGCTTGAATAGTTGCGTTTTTAAGAACAGGAGTACCTAAAAAAAAATCGGTATCTTTTTTTATAAATAAAATATTTTTAAATTTTATATTTTTTCCAATTTTTGAATTTATTTTTTCTATTCTTAATGTCTGTCCTATTTTGACTTTATATTGTTTTCCTCCGTGAGAAAAAACAGCATACATAAAAACTCCAATTTTATAATGTATCTATTAAAATAATAAAAAATTTTTTTATATTAAATATTTAATTAATTATTTTAAATAAATAAATTATATGTAAGATGATTTAAAAAAATTTTTATTTTGTTGTTTATTTTTTTTCAAAAAATTTTTTATATAAAAATTATATAATTATTAATTATTTTTTTTCTTTTTTTTTT